>DAIEMM010000008.1 GCA_027349605.1 Anaeromyxobacteraceae bacterium | reverse complement strand
GGATTCAGGCCGGCGACGGCGATGCGCGGGTGAGCGATCCCCAGGTCGCGGCGCAGCCCCGCCGCGGTCACGGCCGCCACCGCGGCGATGCCGGCCGGGGTCAGCCGTCGGATGGCCTGGCGCAGCGAGAGGTGGTTCGTGGCCAGGGTCACCCGCAGGCGGCGCCCCGCCAGCATCATCACGGACCGTGAACCGCCGCCCCGGGCCTCCAGCCACTCGGTGTGTCCGACGAACCCCGGGAGCGAGAGGGCCACCTGGGCCTTGGCGAGCGGCGCGGTGCAGAGGGCCGCGGCCTGGCCGCGCGCGAGCGCCGCGAAGGCAGCCTCGAGATACGCCAGCGAGGCCGCCCCGCCCGCCGGGGAGGGCAGGCCGGGCCGTCGGTCGGCGGCGGCGAGCCGCGTGACCTGCACCAGCGCCGCGCCCCGGGGGAGGGGATCGCCGGGCGCCAGCACCGGCAGGTCGAGACCGGCCTTCCGGGCCAGCCGGGCGAACGATGCGTCGCCGAAGAGGAGCGGCACGACCCGACCCCGCAGCGCGGCGATCGCCCGGGCCGTCACCTCCGGCCCGATGCCGGAGGGGTCGCCCAGGCTGACGGCGACGCGCACCGGCATCGCTTAACCCGCCGGCGGGGCCTCGAGCTCGGGGATCTTGAGCTCGATGATGGCCTCGCGCTTCAGCTCGTCGATGTACTGCTTGCGGTACATCTCGCCCTGCTCGGTGGCGAGCTTCTCGCGGATGCGCTCCTTCACGTCCTCCATCGGCGGCGCCTTGCCGGTGCGTCGGTCGTCGGCCTTGAGGATGATCCAGCCGGTCTTGGCCCGGACCAGGCCCGAGTTCTGGCCGGGCTTGAGCACGAAGGCCACCCGCTCCAGGTCGATGGGCATGGTCCCCTTCTTCACCCAGCCCAGGTCTCCTCCCGAGGACGCGCCCGGACCCTGCGACACCTGCTTCGCCAGCTCGGCGAAGTCCTCGCCGGCCGCCAGCCGGGTGAGCAGCGCCTCGCCGGCCGCCTTGACGCGGGCGTCGTCGGCGGGAGGCGCGCCAGCCGGGACCTGGAGGAGGATCAGGCGGAGCTTCACCTGGTCCTCGCCGGCGAACTCGGCGAGGTGGGACTGGTAGTAGCCCGTGACGTCGTCGTCGGTGACCTTGACCCGGTTCTGCACCTTGGCGGCGATGAGCAGGTGGTTCTCGAAGTCCTTCCGCAGCCGGGCCCGGTAGGCGGGGAGGGTGATGCCCTCCGACGCCAGGGCCTGCCGCAGCATGTCGTCGGAGAGGTTGTTGCGCTTCTTCACGTCCTCGATGGCGCCGTCGATCTGCGCCTCGGTCACCTCGATGCCGAGCGCCTTGACCTCGTTCTCCACCAGCCGCTCGGCGACCACCGCCTCGTAGGCCGTGCGCAACGCCTTGGCGCGCGCCTGGTCCCGTTCCGGCCCGGGAGGCATGTCCATGACCCGCCGGTACTCGGTTCCCGCGCGCTGGGTCAGCTCGGAGAGGGTGATCACGTCGCCGTTCACCACCGCGGCGACGCGGTCGACCGGGCGGCGGTCGTCGGCCCGGACCACGGGTGCGGACAGGAGCGCCGCGAGCAGGAGGAGGAGGCTGGGGATCTTCAAGGCTTCACCGATGCGACGGCCGTGGGGTCGATGTGGATCTTCGCCTGGGACCGGAGGGCGGCCACGTACTCCTCCTGGGCCCTGGCCCGCCGGTCCCGCAGGAGACGGGCGGCGATGGCCGGTCTCGCCTGCTCGAGCGTGAGGCGGGCGGGGGGCTTCTTCTCGATCACCTGGAAGACGTGGAACCCGAAGGGGGACGGGACCACGTCGGAGATGGCGTTCGGCTGCAGGCGGAAGCAGACGTCGAAGACCTCGGGCATTCCCTGCCCCTTGCCGAACCACCCCAGGTCGCCGCCCCGCTTGCCCTCCGGGGCGATGGAGGCGCGGCTGGCGACCGACGGGAAGCTGGCCGGCTTCCGCCGGACCTCGTCCCGGACCCGGGTGGCCTCCTCGCGGGTCTGCACGACGATCTGGCGGGCGTGGACCCGCTCCGGCTCGTCGAATTCCCCGGGGTGGGCCGCGTACCACGCCGCCACGTCCCCGTCCGGGACCTGCACGCGGGAGAAGACCTCGTCCTGGAAGAGCTTCTCGATGATGAGCTGGTCGCGCAGCCGGGTCCGGATCTCGGCCACGGAGAGCCGTTCCTGGGCCAGCATGTCGTCGAAGGAGGTTCCCGGGTACTCGGACCGCAGCGCCAGGAACGACCGGTCCACCTGCTCCGCTCCCACCGAGACGCCGCGCGCGCGGGCCTGCTGCAGGAGGAGCGTCCGCGCCACGAGCCCGTCGACGACGCTGGCGCGCAGCACGTCGGTGGGGCCGGAGCCCTCGCCGCCGACCCGGAGCTGCTGCAGCTCCCGCTCGAAGGCGGCGAAGGGAATCGGCTCGCCGTTCACCACCGCCACGGGCGCGGGACCGGTGCTCTCCCCGCCGGCGGTGCCGGAGCGGCAGCCGGCGACGAGGAGGGCGGCGAGACCCGCGACGATGGCAGGGGTCGTTCGCAAATCACTTTTGCGCGGGCGGGGGCATGGCCGGGCGCGGCGGGGCGCCCTGCGGAGGCATGGCGCCCGGCGGCATCCCGCCGTGCGGCATCCCGCCCGCACCGGGGGCCGGGGCCGGCGAGACGACCACCTTCTCGAGCTCGGCGTCGTTCACGGTGACCTTGGCCTCGTCGCGGAGCTTCTTCACGTACTCGTCGAACTCCTTGGTGCGCCTCTCGCGCTGGAGCCGCGACGCGATCTGCGGCTTCACCTGGTCGACGGTGCGGGTGATCCCCTCCTGCCGGCCGGTGACGCGCACGATCCAGAAGCCCTGCTGCGTCTCGACGAGGACGTCCTCCCCGTCCTTGCCGGAGAAGGCGGCCGCCGCGAAGGGCGCGCCGAACTGCTTCGCATACTCGTCCTGCGAGCGGAAGCCCAGGTCGCCACCGTTGCCCTTGGTGGCCGCGTCGTCCGAGGAGGCACGGGCCAGGTTCGCGAACGCCTGCGGGTCCTTCCTGGAGGAGGCCTTCAGCTGGGCGAGCAGCTTCTTCGCCTGGGCGCCCTTCTGGGCCTTGTCCTGGTCGTTGGCGGCGACGAGGAGCGCGGAGGTGCGCACCCGGACCGGCTTCACGAAGTCGTCCTTGTGCTCGTCGTAGAACTTCTGGATGTCGGCGTCGGGGATGTCCTTCAGGTCCCCCTCGCCGAACTTCTTCTGGACCAGCTTCTGCACCATGGCCTTCTTCAGGGTGAGCTGGACGTCGGGGTCGTTCTGGTACCCCTCCTTCGCGGCGGCGTTGGCCAGGATCTCGAACTTCACGAGGCTGTCGAGGAACTCCTTCTTCCGGTCCAGGTTCTGGTAGCGCTGCCGGAGGAACGGGGACTGCTCGTCGAGGCGCGCCTGGAACTCGGCCACGGTGACGACCACGCCGTCACCCTGCGCGACGGCGGGTCCGCTCTTCTTCTGCGGTCCGGGGGGGGTCGGCTTGCAACCGGAAAGGACCAGGGCGACCGCGATACCGGTCGCGACGAGTGCACGCGTCATCGAGGGGAAGCTCCTGTGTTCGTTGGGTGAGGACTGCCGTTCCCGGTGAACGCCCGGCGAGGTGCCGACGTTCCCGGACAGCCGCGGGAAAAAACCACGAAACCGCTCGGGGATCAAGGCGTTGCGGTCATCCGGGTTGCACGCAGGAGGCAAGGCCGGCGAGCACCCGGCGGGCCTCCTCGAGAAGTTCGCGTCCGCGGGTCGCCTCGGCAGCCGGGGAAGCAGGAGACGGGGGAGGGGGAGGCGCGGAACCCTTGGTCTTCACAGCAGATTTCGAGGTTTCCCGGACGGGTGTCGCCGACGCGCTCCTCGACCCGACCGCGGCCACGAGCTTCATGTCGGGCGTGAGCCGCAGGGTGCCCCCGCTCTTCTGCACGTGCCTGGCGAGCGCGAACGGGTCGAGCGCCGCGTCCGGCCCGAGCGCGAAGACGAGCTTTCCGGGGCCCGCGTCGAGGCCGCGGATCCGCAGCGCACGCAGCCGGACCTTCACGGCCATGAGCTCGAAGAGGGCGTCGAGCTCGTCGGGCGTGTCGCCGTAGCGGTCGACGATCTCGGCGCGGGCCTCCTCGAGCTCCTCGTCGGACGAGGCCTGGGCGAGCCGCTTGTAGAAGTACAGTCGCTGGTGCACGTCGGGCATGTAGCCGTCGGGGATGAACGCGGGGACCGGGAGCTGGACGTCCGGGTCCATGTCGGGGCGCGGCGCCTCCCCCCGCAACTCCCGCACCGCCTCCGCCATGAGCTCGGAGTAGAGGTCGAACCCGACCGCCTCGATCTGTCCCGACTGGTCCTTCCCGAGCAGGTTCCCGGCACCGCGGATCTCCAGGTCGTGGCTGGCGATGGCGAACCCGCTGCCGAGGTCGGTGAAGCGCTGCAGAGCCTCGAGCCGGAGGCGCGCGTCCTTGGTCACCGGGCGCCGCGCCGGGACGAAGAGGTAGGCGTAGGCGCGCTCGCGGCTGCGTCCGACGCGACCGCGGATCTGGTAGAGCTGCGAGAGGCCGAAGTGGTCGGCGCGGTTCACGATGATGGTGTTGGCGGTGGGGATGTCGAGGCCGCTCTCGATGATCGAGGTGGCGAGCAGCACGTCGAACTCGCGGGAGACGAAGCGGCTCATCACCTCCTCGAGCTTGCCCTCGCCCATCTGTCCGTGGGCCACGCCGATGCGGGCCTGGGGCACCAGCTCGCGCAGGAACTTCTCCATCGAGTGGATGGAACGAACCCGGTTGTGGACGAAGTAGACATGGCCGCCGCGCCGGAGCTCCTGCTCGATGGCCGCCTGGATCTGGGCCGGGTCGAACTTGGCGACGAAGGTGCGGATGGAACGGCGGTCCTCCGGCGGGGTGGCGATGATCGACATGTCGCGCACGCCGGCCAGGCTCATGTGGAGCGTGCGCGGGATGGGGGTTGCGGTCAGCGTGAGGACGTCCACCAGCTTGCGGAGCTTCTTCAGCCGCTCCTTGTGGGCCACGCCGAAGCGCTGCTCCTCGTCCACCACCACGAGTCCGAGGTCGCGGAAGGAGACGTCGGTGGCGAGCAGCCGGTGCGTGCCGACGAGCACGTCCACCTTTCCAGCCGCGGTGTCCACGAGGACCTTGCGCACCTCCTCGGGCGTGCGCATCCGGGAGATGGCCTCGACGCGGACCGGGTAGCCGGAGAAACGTTCGCGGAAGGTCCGCTCGTGCTGCGAGGCGAGCACGGTGGTGGGGACGAGCACCGCCACCTGCTTGCGGGAGAGCACGGCGAGCATGGCGGCCCGCAGGGCCACCTCGGTCTTGCCGTACCCCACGTCCCCGCAGACCAGCCGGTCCATGGGAGCGCGCGGCTCGGGCGTCCCGCCCTGCCCCTCGGCGCGCCCCTTCGTCATGTCGGCGATGACGTCCTCGATGGCCCTGGCCTGGTCGGGCGTCTCCTCGTACGGGAACTCGGCCTCGAACTCGCGGAAGATCTCGTCCGGGGCGGCGAAGGCGAAGCCGGGGTGGGCGGCGCGGGCCGCGTAGATGTCGAGCAGCTCGGCGGCCATCCTGAGCAGCTGCTCCTTCACCCGCGCCTTGCGCAGCGCGAAGGAGCTGCCGCCGAGGCGGTCGAGCCGGATGGCGTCGGGGGCGGCGCCGGTGAACTTCTGCACCTGGCGGAGCTTCGCGACCGGCAGGTAGAGGCGGTCCGCCCCCTCGTAGTGGAGGACCAGGAAGTCCCCCTCCACGCCGCGGATCTGCATCTTGGTGAGGCCGCCGTACCGCGCGATGCCGTGCTCGACGTGGACCACGAGGTCGCCCTCGTTCAGGTCCCGGAAGCCGGCCACCATGGCGTTCTCGATGCGGGCGCTGCGCGCCCGCTTGCGCACGCGCTTGCCGAGGATCTCCTCGTCGGCGACCAGCGCCACCCCGCCCGCCACGTCGACGAACCCGCGCGAGACGTCCCCGGGCACCAGGTGGACGTGGATGGCCGGGTCCCACAGCCGGCGCAGGTCGCCCGGCGGCGAGGGGTGGATCCGCCCGGCCAGGCGGCGGTCCTCGAGCAGGCGGCGCAGCCGGTCGGCCGACGAGGGCGCGTGGGTGGCGACCACCGCGGCGACGCCGCGGCTGCGCCACTCCTGGACCCGGCGCACGAGCGGCGAGAGGGCGCCCTCCTCGCCGTGCGCCGTCTCGATCTCGGAACGGATGG
>DAIEMM010000487.1 GCA_027349605.1 Anaeromyxobacteraceae bacterium | reverse complement strand
GGTGGGGCCGCGAAAGGGGTCGGGGCTCGGCCTCGCCATCTGCCACGCGATCGTGACCGGACACGGAGGGACGATCGCGGTCGAGAGCAACGTGGGCCAGGGAACGACGTTCCGGATGGAACTGCCCACCGCCGTGGATTGACCGGGAATCGAACCCGCGACTACCCGGCCAGCGCCCGCACCGCACCGGCCGCCACCGCGAAGTGCAGGCCCGCGGCGGCGACGACCAGGGCGTGGAAGACCTCGTGGTAGCCGAAGACGCGCGGGAACGGGTCGGGCCGGCGGGTGGCGTAGATGACGGCGCCCACGCTGTAGAGCAGGCCTCCCGCCGCGAGGAGCGCCAGGGAGCCCGCCCCCAGCGCCCGGTACATGGCCGGCACGAGCGGCACCACCGCCCAGCCGAGCAGGAGGTAGAGCGCCGTCGCCACCGCCCTCGGGGCCTTCGGCCAGAGGAGCGCCCGGAGCACGCCGAGCCCGGCCCCGGCCCACACCACCACCAGCATGGTCCGGGCCCGCGCGTCGCCGAGCAGCAAGGACAGCGGCGTGAAGGTCCCGGCGATGAGCAGGAAGATGGCGGAGTGGTCGAGGCGCCGCATCCAGAGGCGCGCCCGCGGGCCCCAGGTCGGGCGGTGGTAGAGGGCGCTCACCGAGAAGAGCGCCACCAGGCTGAGCCCGTACACCAGCGCGCCCGTCCGGGCCCGCGGCCCGGGAGCGAGGAGCACCAG
This sequence comes from Anaeromyxobacteraceae bacterium, assembly GCA_027349605.1. Classification (GTDB taxonomy): domain Bacteria; phylum Myxococcota; class Myxococcia; order Myxococcales; family Anaeromyxobacteraceae; genus CAIOAK01. Next base: position 3,340 of record DAIEMM010000487.1, on the reverse strand, counting down.
GGCCACGAGGCCGGCCAGGGCGATGCCCGCGGCGATCTCGTGCGAGACCCCGCGGAGGAGGGGCTTGGTGCGCGGTGCGGCCACGTCCTTCGACATGGAGCGAACCTAACCACCCCTCGTCACCCGCGTGTCACGGGCCGACGCTACTTCGCGGGCAGCTTCAGCCCCATGCCGATCATCGCGAGGAGCGCCTCGGCGTTGGCCCTGGCGTCGTTCTCCGGGTCGTGGTCGGAGACGGTCTTCCGGAGGTGCTTCCAGGTGGCGTACCCGTCCTTCATCATGCCGCAGTAGAGGTCGCCGATCCGCCGCCCCGACCAGCCGAAGGGATTCCTCCCCAGGAAGGTGTGGAAGTACCAGTTCACGAACTGCCAGTCGAAGGCCAGGTTGTCGGAGGCGAAGACCGGCTTGCCCTTCGAGTTCTCCACCACCCAGGTCTCGAATCGGGCCATGACCTCCCGGGGATCGTCGAAGGCCTCGTGCTCGGGGCGCCCGAAGCCGCTCACCGCCAGCGCCTCGGGGAGCCACTCCCGGGAGATGGGCCGGGTCCGGCCGTAGAAGGTCCGCGAGAGCGTGGGCTCGACGACCACCGCCCCCAGGCAGACCATCGAGTACTTGCCCGGGATGGGACCGTCGGCCTCCACGTCGACGACGATGAGGGACATCAGCGCTCCGGCCCGGGCGTGCCGCCGGACTCGGCCCGGGCCGCCTCCAGCAGCTCGCGCCAGAGCGCCTCCACGTGACGCCGCTCGGTGCCCTCCGCGCCGATGGACACCCGCAGGGTCTGCTGCCCCTTCAGCACGCTCGGGGTCAGGTAGGCGCGCCCGCCTTCGTTGACCCGGCGTGCGATGGCCAGGTTGTGTTCGGCCACCCGTGCCTCGTCGGAGGCTCCCTGGGGCACGTGACGGAGCGTGACCGTCTGCAGCGGCACCGGCGCGAGCCTCTCCCACCCCGGCGTCTCGTCGACCCGGTCGGCCAGCCAGTGCGCGTTCTCCACGTCGCGCCGGACGCGGGCGCGCATCCCGTCGACGCCCTCGTCGAGGAGGTGGAACCAGAGCTTGAGGGCGCGGAAGCGGCGCCCCAGCGGGATGCCCCAGTCACGGAGGTTCCGCACCTCCCCGTCCTGGGCGGTGCGCAGGTAGCTCGGGTTGGTCGACATCACGCGCACGAGGTGCTGGGGGTCGCGCACGAAGTAGGCCGAGAGATCGAAGCCCGGGCCCATCCACTTGTGCGGGTTGAAGACCAGCGAGTCGGCCTCCTCCACCCCGCGCCACATCCAGCGGTACTCGGGCTCGACCATGGCGGTCCCGGCCAGCGCCGCGTCGAGGTGCAGCCAGAGCCCGTGGCGCCGGGCCACGCCGGCGATCCCCGCCACCGGGTCGAGCGCGGTGGTGCCGGTGGTGCCGGTGGTGGCGACCACCACGCAGGGGCGCAGGCCCGCGGACCGGTCGGCCTCGATCGCCTCGGCGAGCGCGTCGATGCGCATGGCGTGGGCGCGGTCGGTGGCGATGAACCGGAGGTGCTTCTTGCCGAAGCCGGCCAGCAGCGCGTCCTTCTCGATGGAGCTGTGGACCTGGTCGGACGCGTACACGACCAGCGGCGGCTCTCCCCCCTGCAGCCCCTCGCGGTTCTGGGAGAAGTTGCTCGACCGCTCGCGGGCGCAGAGCAGCGCGGTGAGCGTGGAGGTCGAGGCGGTGTCCTGGATCACGCCCGTGAACGTGTCGGGAAGCCCCACCATCTGGCGGAGCCAGTCCATGACCACCTCCTCCACCTCGGTGGCGGCGGGGGAGGTCTGCCAGCTCATCCCCTGGACGCCCAGGCCCGCGCAGACCAGGTCGGCGAGGATCGACGCGCGGCTGGCGTTGGAGGGGAAGTAGGCGAAGAAGGACGGATGGGTCCAGTGGGTGATCCCGGGCAGGACCACCGCGTCGAGGGCGTCGATGGCCTCCCGGAGCCTGCCGCCTCCGGCCGGAGGCGTGGACGGGAAGCGGGCGCGGATCTCGCCGGGGCGCACCCGGCTCATCACCGGAAGGCTCTCGATCCGGTCCCGGTAGTCGGCGATCCAGTCGACGAGCTCGTGCCCCAGCTTGCGGAAGGTGTCGGAGTCCATGGTCCTCTCAGACGTCCAGCATGAGCCGGCTCGGCTCCTCGATGAGCTCCTTCACCTTGACGAGGAAGCTCACCGCCTCCCGGCCGTCGATGATGCGGTGATCGTAGGAGAGGGCCAGGTACATCATGGGGCGGACCACCACGGCGTCGTCGGGGCCGACCACCGGCTTCTTCTGGATCTTGTGCAGGCCGAGGATCCCGCTCTGCGGCGTGTTGAGGATGGGGGTGGAGAGCATCGAGCCGTAGATGCCGCCGTTGGAGATGGTGAACGTCCCGCCCGACAGGTCCTCCATGGTGATGCGGTTCTCTCGGGCCCGCTTCGCCAGCTCGACGATGGAGAGCTCGATCTGGGCCAGGGAGAGCTGGTCCGCGTCGCGGATGACCGGCACCACGAGTCCCTTCCCCACTCCGACCGCCACGCCCACGTCGTAGTGGTCCTTGTAGAGGACGGCGTCGCCGCGCACCTCGGCGTTGACCGCCGGGTAGGCGGCCAGCGCCTCCACGGCGGCCTTCACGAAGAACCCCATGAACCCCAGCTTGATCCCGTGCTTCTCCTGGAAGACGGCGCCGTAGCGGTCGCGGAGCTCCATCACCCGCGACATGTCCACCTCGTTGAAGGTGGTGAGGATGGCGGCGCTCTCCTGGGCCTCGAGCAGGCGGCGGGCCACCGTGCGCCGGAGCGGCGACATGGGAACGAGCCGCTCCCGCGGGCCGGGCGCCGGGAAGTCGGCGGTGGCCAGCGGGGCCTTGCCCGGCGCCGCCTCGAGCAGGCGCAGCAGGTCGGCCTTCCCGAGCCCCTTCTCGGCGAGGAGCTTCCGGGCGGCCGGCGTGAGGCGGACCTCCGCAACGGAGGCGAGGGAGGCCGGTGGCGGCGCGAGCGGGGCGGCGGCCCTGGGAGGCGGCGCCGTGGGCGGAGGCGGCGCGGCCGGTCGGGGTGCCTCCTTCGCCGGGGCGGCAGGGGGTGGGGGGGGGACGGCCGCTGCGACCGCGACCGCACCCTCCTCGATCTCGCCCAGTGGCTGTCCCACCGCGACGGTCTCGCCGGTCTGCCGGAGCACCCGGCGCAGCACGCCCGAGGCCGGGGCGGGGACGGCCACGGTGGCCTTCTCGCTCTCCACCTCGACCACCGGCTCGTCGCGGACGACGGCCTCGCCTTCCTTCTTCAGCCACTGCCCGACCTGCGCCTGCGTGACGCTCTCGCCCAGCGACGGGACCTTCAGCTCCACGGCCATGG
>DAIEMM010000466.1 GCA_027349605.1 Anaeromyxobacteraceae bacterium | reverse complement strand
GCCGGGCTGGAGGCGTAGGAGCCCCGCGCCGGGCCGTGGAGGTCCCGCTCGATGCACGCCTCGACGGTCGGGTCGGCCCTGGTGGCGATCCGGGCGGGACGGCGAGCCGCACGCCACCAGGAGCGTGGCCAGGAGCAACCCGGCCTGCGGGGGAAGCCAGGCGGAGGCCGCCCGGGTGCTCGGCATCGCCCGGAACACGCTCTGGCGCAAGCTCGAGGCCTACCACCGCAGCGGCGAGAACGACGCGGCGCCGCAGCCCGACGGGTGCTAGATTCTCCCCCGCCATGGCGACGAAGCCCACCCGAACGCTCGAAGTCTTCCCCAACCCGGAGCCGCGCCGCCCCTACGAGATCGCGATGGAGGCGCCGGAGTTCACCTGTCTCTGTCCGCTCACCGGGCAGCCCGACTTCGCCACCATCCGGATCCGCTACGTCCCGGCGAAGCTCTGCGTCGAGCTGAAGAGCCTGAAGCTCTACCTCTGGAGCTACCGCAACGAGGGGGCCTTCCACGAGCGGGTGACGAACGAGATCTGCGACGACCTCGTCCGGGCGATGAAGCCCCGGTGGATCGAGGTCCAGGGCGACTTCCTGGTCCGCGGCGGGATCGGGACCGTGATCACCGTCACGCACGGGAAGCGCCCGGAAGCGGCGGGCCGCTAGCGCGCGCCTCCCGTCACCGGGAGTGGTAGATTCGCCTCCACATGCCGGACGGATCGGTGAGCCTCTCGGGAGTGGACGTGCGCGTGGACGGGGTGGTCCCGTTCCAGCCCGAGTCGCTCCTGGGAACGGTGGTGGCGGGCCGGTACCGGCTCTCCGGCCACCTGGCCTCGGGCGGCATGGCGGCCGTCTACGTGGCCGAGGACACCCGGGAGCGGCGCGAGGTCGCCCTCAAGCTGCTGGCGCCTCACCTGGCCCTCTCCCCCGAGGCGGTCCGGCGATTCCTCTGCGAGGGGGCCATCGCCAGGATGATCGACCACGAGAACGTGGTCCGCGTCCTCGATCACGGGGGCGAGGACGGCCCGTGCTTCATCGCCATGGAGCTGCTCGAGGGGGAAGGACTCTTCGAGCGGCTGCGCCGCGAGGGGGCGCTCGCGCCGGCCGAGGTGGTCGCCATCCTGGTCCAGGTCTGCAACGGACTGGAGGCGGCCCACCGGCAGGGGGTCGTCCACCGGGACCTCAAGCCGGAGAACGTCTTCCTGCACGGGCGCCGCGGCGCGCCTCCGGTCGTGAAGATCCTCGACTTCGGCGTCGCCGGCGGGGCCCACGGCGAGGGGGGCGACACGGGCCTCGTGGTCGGGACGCCCGAGTACCTGTCCCCCGAGCAGGCCTTCGGGAAGGCCGTGGACGCGCGGTCCGACGTCTACTCGGTCGGCGTCATGGCCTGGCGCATGCTCGTCGGCCGGACGCCCTTCTCGGCGGACTCGGCCGACGCGCTGATCCGGATGCAGGCGAGGGATCCGGTGCCCTCCATCACCGCCGTGCGTCCCGACCTCGGGGTCCCCCCGGACCTCGTCTCCGTCGTGGCCCGCGCCTGCGCCAAGGACCCCTCCGATCGACCGCCCTCGGCGGCGGCGCTCGCCCTGGACCTCGCGCGGGCCCTGGGCGGGCCGGTCTCCCGTCCCGCTGCGGTGCACCGCCCGACCTTCCAGGCACCCCGGGAAGGCCCTCCGCAGCCGGACGCGTCCGCCCCCCGCGCGTCCGGCACGCCCGCCGCGCCGGCAGACCGCAGGAAGCGCCTGCGCGTCCTCGCCGTCGTGGCGCTCGTGCTCGGGCTCTGCGTGGCCGGGGCGGCCCTGACGCTCCACACCCGCCCCCCTCCGCCGGCCGGGGCACCGCAGGCGCCAGCGCCTTGATCGTGTTATCCCTTTCGCCCTTTCCGCCGCCTCCGCGGCGGCGCAATTCGAGGAG
>DAIEMM010000465.1 GCA_027349605.1 Anaeromyxobacteraceae bacterium | reverse complement strand
CTGCGGCATGGCGCTCGTGAAGGTGGGAGGGGCGAGCGGTGCCGCCGGCGGCGAGAGGAAGATTGCCTTCTATCGGTCACCCATGGACGCGAAGCAGACCTCGCCGGTCCCGAGGAAGGACGAGATGGGGATGGACTACCTGCCCGTCTACGAGGACGAAGCGGCGGGCGGGGCGGCGCCGGTGGAGGGACTCGCGAACGTACAGATCGATCCGCAGCGCCAGCAACTCATCGGCCTCCGCACCGTCGAGGCCAGCCAAGGACCTGTGGGTGCGAGTTGGCGCACGGTGGGCAAGGTGGCAGTCGATGCGACCAACGTCAACCACGTGAACATCAAGGTGGGTGGGTTCGTGGATACCGTGTACGTGGATTTCGTTGGGAAGCCCGTACGGAATGGAGAGCGCCTCTTTACCATCTACAGTCCGGATCTGCTGTCCGTGCAGCAGGAGTACCTCCTTGCGCTCCGAACCCGGAAGGCGCTCTCCGGGGGTGGAGTGGCCACCGGTGCCGGAAACGACCTGGTCGAGTCGGCTCGCGAACGTCTCCGGCTCTGGGACATCCCGGAGAGCGAGGTGAAGCGCCTCGAAGAGACCGGCAAGCCGACGAAGACCCTCACCATGTACTCCCCGATGACAGGCGTGGTGACGAAGAAGGACATCGTCATGGGGCACAGGTTGAACGAGGGCGACATGCCCTACGAGATCACCGACCTGTCCAGGGTCTGGGTCCTCGCCGACGCCTACGAAAGCGACCTTGCCCGAATCCGCGTGGGGATGACGGCCTCGCTCACGCTCCAGGCCTTTCCGGGCAAGACCTTCACTGGGAAGGTGATCTTCGTCGACCCAATTCTCGACCCATTGACCCGGACGGCCAAGGTGCGCCTCGAGTTCGCCAACCCCCGAGGAGAGCTCAAGCCCGAGATGTTCGGCGAGGTGACGCTCCAGGCAGAAAAGCGCCAGGGGCTGCGTATCCCGGCAGACGCGGTCATCAACTCCGGGACGAAGAAAGTCGTATTCGTGGCGCTGGGGGAGGGAAAGTTTCAGCCACGGGAGATCGAGGTCGGTGCAGTCACGGGAGAAGACGTGGAAGTCGTCAAGGGCCTCGAGGCCGGCGAGAAGGTCGTGACACGTGCCAACTTCCTCATCGATTCCGAGTCGCGCCTGCGTGCCTCCCTCGCCGCCATGGGAGGGAAGTAGCGATGATCCAGAGGATCATCCGCTTCTCCGCGGAGAACCGGTTCCTGGTCATCGCCGGGACGATGGTCCTGCTCGCGATGAGCGTCTACACGATGCGGAACATCCCGCTCGACGCGCTGCCCGACCTCTCCGATACCCAGGTCATCGTCTACTCCCGGTGGGATCGAAGCCCCGACATCATCGAGGACCAGGTTACCTATCCCATCACCACGGCGCTGCTCGGCGCGCCGAAGGTGAAGGCGATCCGCGGGTTCTCCGACTTCGGCTTCAGCTACGTCTACGTGATCTTCGAGGACGGCACTGACCCCTACTGGGCCCGCACCCGTGTCCTCGAGTACCTTTCCAAGATCACTGGCCAGCTCCCCGCCGGCGTGAAGACCGAGCTCGGACCGGATGCCACCAGCGTGGGGTGGGTGTTCCAGTACGCGCTGGTCGATCGCAGCGGCCTCCACAGCTCGGACGAGCTGCGCTCCTACCAGGACTGGTTCCTGCGCTACGCCATCCAGTCGGTGCCGGGCGTCTCGGAGGTGGCGACGGTCGGAGGAAAGGTCCGCCAGTACCAGATCACGGTCAGCCCCACGAAGCTGGCCGCCTACAAGCTGCCCCTCGAGGCGGTGATCACCGCCGTGCGCAGGGGGAACAACGACGTGGGCGGGCGCCTCGTCGAGCTCTCCGGTCGCGAGTACATGGTTCGCGGTCGCGGCTACGTGAAGTCGATCTCGGACCTGGAGAAGCTCGTCCTCAAGGCCGAGGGCGGCACGCCCATCCAGGTGAAGGACGTGGCCACGGTGGCGCTCGGCCCCGAGATCCGCCGCGGCGTCGCTGACATGGACGGCCAGGGCGACGTGGTCGGGGGCATCGTCGTGATGCGCCAGGGCGAGAACGCGCTCAACGTCATCGATCGCGTGAAGGCCAAGCTGGAAGATCTGAAGTCGTCCCTCCCCAACGGCGTCGAGGTGGTGACCACCTACGACCGGTCGGGGCTCATCGGCGAGGCGATCACCACGGTGAAGCACAAGCTCATCGAGGAGATCATCATCGTCTCGATCGTGATCCTGATCTTCCTCTGGCACATCCCGTCGGCGATCATCCCCATCGTCACCATCCCGGTGTCGGTTGCGCTCGCCTTCATCCCCATGTACGCGATGGGAATGGGGGCGAACCTCATGTCGCTCGCCGGCATCGCCATCTCCATCGGCGTGCTCGTGGACGGCGCCATCGTGGAGGTCGAGAACGCCTACAACAAGATCCACCACTGGCAGGCGGATGGCTCGAAGGGCGACTTCCACAAGGTGAGGCTCGAGGCCCTTCTGGAGGTGGGACCGGCGGTCTTCTTCTCGTTGCTCGTGATCGCGGTCGCCTTCATGCCGGTCTTCACGCTCGTGGACCAGGAGGGGCGCCTCTTCCGGCCGCTTGCCATTTCCAAGAACCTGGCCATGGCCATCGCCGCGTTGCTGGCGGTCACGCTCGATCCGGCCATGCGCATGCTCTTCGCGCGCATCGAGCCCTTCCGGTTCAAGCCGAAGGCGCTCGCCTGGCTCGCCACCCAGGCCGTCGTGGGCACGTACTACTCGGAGGAGAAGCACCCCATCAGCAAGGCGCTGCACCGGGTCTACGAGGGTCCCTGCCGATTCGTGCTCCGCCACCCCAAGTCCGTCATCGCCGCGAGCATGCTCCTCGTGGTCGCGACCATCCCGGTCTACCTCCGGCTCGGCTCCGAGTTCATGCCCCCGCTCAACGAGGGGACCATCCTCTACATGCCGTCTGCGGTGCAGCCGGGCATGTCGGTCGCCGAGGCCCAGGCCGCCCTGCAGCTCCAGGACAAGATCCTCCGCACCTTCCCGGAAGTGCAGAGCGTCTTCGGAAAGGCGGGACGCGCCAACTCCTCCACCGACCCCGCGCCGTTCGGGATGATGGAGACCACGATCGTCCTGAAGCCCGAGTCGGAGTGGCGCGAGAAGCCCCGCTGGTACTCCTCCTGGGCGCCGGATTGGCTGAAGGTCCCGCTGCGTCCGTTCTGGCGCGACCGCATTCCCGAGGAGGAGCTGAAGAACGAGATGAACGCGGCCCTGCAGATCCCGGGCATTTCCAACGCCTGGACCATGCCCATCAAGGGACGGCTCGACATGCTCTCCACGGGCATTCGCACGCCCATCGGTATCAAGGTTTCGGGCGCGAAGCTGCCGGAGATCGAGCGCATCGGCCTCGAGATCGAGGCGGCGCTCCGGAAGATTCCGGACACTCGTAGCGTGTTCGCCGAGCGAGTGGCTGGAGGGTACTTCCTCGACTTCGTGCTGAAGCGCGACCAGCTCGCACGGTACGGTCTCTCCGTCGACGACGCAAACATGATGGTGATGACCGCGGTGGGCGGCGACGAGCAGGGCGTCACGGTGGAGGGGCGCGAACGCTACTCCATCAACGTGCGCTACCAGCGTGACTACCGCGAGGACCTCGACGCGCTGAAGCGGGTGCTCCTGCCGCTCCCCAAGGGCGGCCAGATCCCCATGGAGGAGATCGCCGACGTGCTCCTCGTCTCGGGGCCGTCGATGATCCGAAACGAGAACGGGCTGCTCGCAGGCTACGTCTACGTAGATTTCGACACGTCGAAGATCGACATAGGCTCCTACGTCGATGAGGCCAAGAAGGCGGTAGCCGCGGCCGTCAAGACCCCTACCGGCTATTCGCTCACCTGGAGCGGGCAGTACGAGAACATGCTGCGGGTGCGGGAGCGCTTGAAGCTCGTTCTCCCCATCACTGTCGTTCTCATCTTCGCCCTGCTGTACATGAACACGAAGTCGGCAGCCAAGGCGGGCATCGTCATGATGGCAGTCCCCTTCTCGGCCATCGGCGCGGTCTGGCTAATGTGGGCGCTCGGCTACAACGTCTCGATCGCCGCCTGGGTCGGGATGATTGCCCTCATGGGGCTCGACGCGGAGACCGGGGTCTTCATGCTGCTCTTCCTCGACCTGTCGTACGACGACATGAAGAAGCGCGGACTCATGAACACCCGCGGGGACCTCGCCGAGGCCATCGTCCACGGCGCGGTGAAGCGGATCCGTCCCAAGATGATGACGGTGTCTGCTGCGTTCATGGGCCTCCTGCCCATCATGTGGTCCACCGGCACGGGCGCCGACGTGATGAAGCGCATCGCCGCCCCCATGGTGGGCGGGCTCGTGACGTCCTTCATCCTGGAACTGCTCGTCTACCCGGCGGTCTACGACCTGTGGAAGGGCAAGAGTTTGCCGAAGGGTCCGCCCACGCCGACGGGCGCCGCCCAGCACGACGCCGGGGCTGCTCCCGAGGGCGTACCCGCTGCCGCGTAACGAGGGCGGTCGGGCACGGAGGTCCGATCATGGATCAAGCGCACGGGCACCATGCCTCGAGCGAGAAAGCGAGCGGCCACGGCGGCCACGAGGCTGCCGCGGCTGGACCGAAGCACGACCGCCATGAAGGGCACAGCGTCGAGATGTTTCGACGGCGGTTCTGGGTCAGCCTCGTCCTGACGCTCCCGATCCTCGCCTTCGGCCACATGGTGCCGTCGGCCCTCGGGTGGAAGCAGCTGGCCTTCCCCGGGTCGACGCTTCTTCCGCCCGTTCTCGGGACGGTGGTGTTCCTCTACGGTGGCTGGACCTTCCTCGAGGGTGCCGTTCGTGAGCTCCGCTCCCGGCTCCCCGGGATGATGACGCTCATCGCGCTCGCCATCACGGTCGCCTTCGGGTTCAGCCTGGCCGTCACGGCGGGGTTTCCCGGGATGCCCCTCTGGGAGGAGCTGGCGACGCTCGTCACCATCATGCTCCTCGGTCACTGGATCGAGATGCGCTCGATCGGCCAGGCGAGGGGTGCGCTCAAGGCGCTCGCCAGCTTGCTGCCGCGAACGGCCTGGCGCTTCGCGGCGGACCGCGAGGAGGAAGTCCCGCTCGATAGCCTCCGCTCAGGCGACCTCGTCCTGGTGCGACCCGGGGCAAGCGTGCCCGCGGACGGGATCGTGAAGTACGGCGAAAGCAGCGTGGACGAGTCGATGATCACCGGAGAGTCGCGTCCGGTGCCGAAGGGCCCCGGCGCCAAGGTGATCGCGGGGACCGTGAGTGGGTCGGGATCACTTCGAATCGAGGTCACCGGAACAGGGGAGGGGACGGCGCTCGCCCGCATCATGAGCTTGGTGGAGCACGCGCAGGCGTCCCGGTCCCGGGCGCAGGCGCTCGCGGATAGAGCCGCGTTGATCCTGACCGGGGTGGCCATCGCCTCGGCAGCGGTCACGGCCGTCGCTTGGATCGCGGCCGGCGCCGAGGGAGCATTCGTCGTGGAGCGAGTGGTGACGGTACTCGTCATCGCCTGTCCTCACGCGCTCGGCCTTGCCATCCCGCTCGTCATCGCGATCTCGACGACCGTCGCGGCCCGTGCCGGTCTCCTCGTGCGCGACCGGCGAGGGCTCGAGGAGGCTAGCCGGCTGGACGAGGTGGTCTTCGACAAGACGGGGACACTGACGCTTGGTCAGCACCGGATCGTCGGCGTCCGAGTGGTCGGGGGGACGAACGAGGAGGAAGCCCTCCGGATCGCTGCGGCCGTCGAGCGAGACTCCGAGCACTCGGTCGCGCGCGCCGTGGTGCGAACGGCCACCGATCGGAACCTGGCGATTCCCGTGGCCACGGCCTTCTCGGCCATTCCTGGACAGGGGGTCCGAGCCACCGTCGAAGGTACCGAGTGGATGGTGGGGGGGCCGAATCTCCTGAAGGGGATCACCGCTGACGTGCCATCCGACCTCGCCCGGTTCGCGGAGGAGGCGGCCGGACGAGGCGAGGCCGTCATCTACCTCGTCACCGACGGGTCCACGAGAGCGGCTCTCGCGGTGGCCGACGCCGTGCGTCCCGAGTCCGCCGAGGCGATTCGCTCCCTGCACGCCGCGGGCATCCGGGTCTCGATGTTGACCGGGGATGCCCGGGCCGTGGCAGGGGCCGTGGGAAAGGAACTCGGGATCGACGACGTCCATGCCGAGGTTCTGCCGGAGCAGAAGGCCAAGACCATCGAGGACTTGCGCCGCGGCGGGCACCGCGTCGCCATGGTCGGGGACGGAGTGAACGATGCCCCGGCACTCGTGGCCGCCGACGTCGGCATCGCCATGGGTGCCGGCACCGACGTCGCGGTCGAGGCCGGTGACGTCGTCCTGGTCCGTAGCGACCCCCGTGCAGTCCCGCGGATCATCGCGCTCAGCAAGGCCACGTACCGGAAGATGATCCAGAACCTCTGGTGGGCCGCGGGCTACAACATCGTCGCGATTCCGCTCGCGGCGGGTGTCCTGGCCCCGGTGGGGTTCCTGCTGCAGCCAGCGGTCGGCGCCGTGCTCATGTCGGCGAGCACGGTCATCGTCGCGCTGAACGCGCAGCTGCTGAGACGGGTGCGCCTGTGAAGCGTGGCGAGGCTTCGAGACGTGGAACGAGTGAGTGGCGTCCATGGCTCCGGATGGGGCTCCTCTCGCTCGTCGGAGCCCTGCTCGGGAGCGCAGCGACCGCCGATGCCCAGCACAACCACGGCGCGGCCCCCAGCGGCGCCCCAGCCACGACGGCGCCTCGCCCGGCCGACAAGGCGGACGAGGAACGGGGCCGAGTCATCCAGCTCTCCATCACCGACGATGGGTTTCAGCCGGCGGTCATCGTGGCCAGGAAGGGCGAACGGATCCGCCTGGTCCTGGTGAGGCACACCAAGGACATGTGTACGGACATGTTCACGCTGGATGAATTTCTCGTCTGGAGGCGCCTGCCACTCGGCAAGCAGGTGACGGAGACCTTCGTCACCTCCCGGGTAGGGGAGTTTCCCATCGAATGCCTTCCCGGGAAGAAGACTGGAGTATTCCGGGTCGAAGAATGAGAGCGACGTCCGCATGCCGTCGAGATTGGTCCTCCAGGAGGCCCACATGAACTGCTGCGAATCGGACGCCACTCGACGTGCGAGGCGCGTGCAGATGGTCCTGCTCATCACGGTCGTGGTCGTCCTCGCGGTGGTCGGGCTCGTCCGGTAGACACCGGGGCAGCGACGCCCCGCTCCATCAGTCTGCGATGACGGGGAGGCGTGCCTTCGGGGCCGGGTCAGCCCGCTCGGCATCCCGTGCTGGATGAAGCAGCGCCTGGACCTGATCCCGATTGCTCCACAGCGCACAGGCGCCGGCCGGGTTCTCGAAGGATCCGTGCTTCTCCCGCATCGCGGCGAGGAACCGGGACTTCAGCGCCTCCTTCAGGGGCACGTTCTTCAGACTCACGTCCGAGTAGGGAGCGAACGGGCACGGCTCCACGTTGCCGGTCGGGCTGATGTGCACGAATCCGCGCCCCGCGGCGAGGCATCCGCCCTGCTCCTCCTCGTCCCAGGGAACGGCGATGAAGACGGCGTCGAATCGCTGGCGGAGGCCGGCCACGAGGGCCTTCATCGCCGCCCGCTGCTCGTCGGTGATCACCCACCTCTCCGTGTCGGGGGCGATGGGCGTGTACTCCAGGAACAGGAAGAAGCGACAGCCTGCGTCGATGGTCTCCTGGACGAAGTCGGAGTGGGTGACGACGTCGAAGTTCGCCCGGGTCACGGTGAGGGACACGGCGAAGAAGGCCCCCGCCTTCTTGAGATCGCGCATCGTGTTCCGCAGCCGCTCGTGGATGCCCTTGCCGCGACGGTCGTCCGTCTCACCCTGGTGTCCTTCCATGCTGAGGATGGGCACCACGTTCCGCTTCTCCAGAAGCCCTCCGACCATCCGGCGGTCGAGGAGCGTGCCGTTCGTGGCGAGGAGGAATACGGCATCCGGGTGGTCGCGGGCGATGTCCATGATCTCCGGCCGCACCAGGGGCTCGCCGCCGGCGATGACGAAGAACGACACGCCGAGCTCCGTCGCCTGGCCGATGATGCTTCGCACCTCGTCAGTGCTCAGCTCGTCCCGGGAGCCGCCGTGAATGGCCTGGGCGTAGCAGCCGCGGCACCGGAGGTTGCACCGGTTCGTGATGCTGAAGATCACGATGGGGGGGACGGTCAGGCCGTCTCGCGCATGTCTCGCGCGGACCCGAGCGGCCCGGATCTGCCGGAACACGGTCTTGGCGAAGAAGAGCGCCTGGCCCGGGCGCGTCACGCTCACGCGGGCGATGTTCGTGAAGAAATTTCGCAGGCTCCGGTCGATTGGCAACGCGTGACCTGCTCCATCGCCGCTGGAGGAACTCGAGATGAAGTGCTGCGATTCGGAGTCCATGCGTCGTGTGAGGCGCATCTAGCTCATCCTGGTCGTGAGCGTGGTGGTGGTTCTCGCGGTGGCCGCGCTGGCCAGGTAGTGGGCCTCAAGGGTGGGATCAGTTGTACGTCGCCGAAAACGCGAGGCCGCCCCCGAGAGTGGACCAAGTGGCCGACAGGGAGTTCTGGGCGCTGTTCCACGAGCCGAAGAACTGGGCCGCCAGCCCGATCCCCCAGTGGTCGCCCACCCACCACTCCTTGCCGACCGAAGCCTTCAGGCCGAAGCCGGCGTTCGACGGGTTCATCGCGTAGTTCGAACCGGAGTGGCTCATGGACGAGACGAGCGTCACCGACGGAGAGGCGGAAAAGTACACGTTCGCCGGCATGAGGTAGTACGTCACGTTCACGCCAGCGCCCCAGAGTCCGTATCCGGTACCGTTGCTCTGCATCATCGGCGACGAGCCGAACATTCCGGTTCCCCAGAAATCGGCGCCCAGGATCAGGTTCTCCATGACTGCGCCGCCGATGACGACTCCGAAGGCTCCGGTGGCGCCGCCCAGCGAGGTGGCCATGCCCGTGGAAGACGAGTAGCCGATGCCGCCGTCGAGCCGCAGGGCAAAGCCGAGGTGGCGGTGCGCGGTGGCATCCACGCCTGCAACCGGGACCAGCTTCGATGGTTCCGAAATGGGCGATGAGGCGCCCTGGGCTTGGGCGACGGAGGTGATTGCGAGCGCACTGAGGATGAGGACCAATCGGTTCACGGTAGGCTCCTGCGTCGGTTCGGGAGTTCGGGTGCGGGTCCTGGCAAATCATGCAAGGTGCCTGCCATCCTGCGTCGGTGAGCGATCCGCCGGTTCACCGGGGATCTAAGCCCCGGATGAAGAAGGCGACGGCTCTAGAGTGATGCCGAAGGTCACACAGTGAGCCCTTCGCTCCAGGGCCGTCCTCGCGTACCAGCTGGTTCGCTCACCTGTACCGTTTCGTAAGGTGGCGGCGGCGTCCATCTCCTGCAGGGCTCCGATGGTCTGTTCGTCCGAGTACTCTGGTTGGCCTTCACACGACCTCCGTCTCCATGCCGGGGTGTACCAGACGGTACGGTGCTTCGTACCGGCTGGTACGCATGGATCGAAGGAGGCGCCGGGAACCCCCTGAAACGGCAAGCGTTCTCGTTCGGCCTCGGTCTTGCTGAACCGAGAGGTGCCGCATGAAGCGGCGAGGTCGCGAGACTCTCGCGCACACGGAAGAAGGAAGGACTCATGAACGCAGGAAAGACGATTCTCGGGGCGCTTCTCGTTGCAGGGCTGGCCCTTGCAACGACCGATGCAAGCGCCTGCGGAGGGATGGCGACGGCCATGCCGATGGCGGCGCCCATGGCGATGCCGATGGGGGGCCACGCCATGCCGATGCCCACGGTCGGGACGACGGTCGAGGTGCTCCCTCCGGGCTTCATCTCGGTGACCGTGAACGGAGTGGCGTTCTTACGCGCCGGGCCCACATGGTACCAGCAGTTCCAGGGGCCGACGGGTCTCGTGTTCCAGGTCGTCCCCGCCCCGCAGGGAATGTGAAGGAGCCCACGGTCATGAGAACTGCTCTCGTCGTCGCTCTTGCGCTGGGGCTCGCCGCCTGTGGCGGTTCGGGCATGCACTCAGGTGGCATCAACTCCACCGCCACGGCCACCGCCCTCGATCAGGCAGCCCAGGGCGCGCTGGCCACGGTCACTGCCTACGGCGCCGGGGCGGCTGCCCTGGCCACGGTCCCAGATTGCACGACCGCGACCCAGCAATATGTCGACCGGATGAAGCCCATGGTGGCCCAGATGGACCAGGTGGCCGGCCAGATGGACTCCTCCCTGGGCTCAATGGGCTGGAGCGGGCACGGAGACGTCCAGTGCAGCGTTGCGTCGATGTCGATGGAACTGGCCCGACACATGGCGGCTGCCTGTGGGGCTCCCGACATGACGGCCAACCGCGCGGAGATCGCCCAGCACGTCGCGACGATGCAGGACTCCGCAAATCACATGCGCATGCGCTCCGCCGAGGTCATGGCGATGGGTGGCGGCTCCGGGATGATGGGCTCGGGAGGAGGAATGGGCGGCACCATGGGCCCTGGATGGACCATGCCCGGCGGCGGCATGATGAGCTGGGATCATCACGCTCCAGGTTGCAGCGGAAGCACCGGGACCGGTGGTGTTTCGGATCCGCCCCCGGGCGCGGCGTTCTCCGATCCTCCGCCGGCGGCGACCACGCGCAACGGCAACATCCTCGATGTCTCCATCGAGGCGAAGGCCGGGACCAGCGAGCTCGGAGGGACGACGGCCTCGGTGCTCACCTACGGAGGCGCCTTCGTCGCCCCCGTGATCCAGGCGAGGCGTGGCGACGTCGTTCGCCTGCACTTCACGAACTCCCTTCCCGCCAGCGGAGCGACGAACCTCCTGGGCGCATCGCGCTTCGAGTCAAACCTCCACGTTCACGGGCTGCACGTGACTCCCGGAACGAATCCGAACGGAGTGGCCGGTGACGACGTCTTCCGCGCGGTCGCACCCGGAGGAGGCAGCCTCGACTACGAGCACGACCTCTCGCTTCAGCCGGCCGGGTCGATGGGGCTCTACCACCCGCACATGCACGGTGCGGTCGCCGAGCAGATCTGGGGCGGCATGATCGGTCCAATCGACATCGCGGACGAGGCCGGCAGCCCGCTCGCCGCCTACGAGACGCACGTCCTGACGTTGAAGGACCTATCCCTCTCCGGTGGAGCCCCGACCCCCTACGACTCGATCATGGACTACGTGTCGGGCAAGCAGGGAGACCTGGTCATGGTGAATGGCCACGTGAACCCGGTGCTCCCGATCCGGCCTGGGCAGGTCCAGCGGTGGCGCATCTACAACGCGAGCACGGCCCGCTTCTACCGTCTCAGCCTCGAGGGGCACTCACTCCAGGTGATCGGAACGGATGGGGGGCTGCTCGACAGGCCCTATCCCGTGACGGAGATCCTGCTCGCCCCGGCCGAGCGCGTCGACGTCCTCGTCCAGGCGTCTTCGACGCCGGGTAGGTTCAAGCTGCTCGCGCTCCCCTACGACCGGGGTGGAATGGGGATGATGGACGGCGGCATGGGCGGCTGCATGGGGGGCGGCATGATGGGCTGCATGGGTGGCGGGATGAGCATGTACGGGAGCACGCCGTCGGCCCAGAACACCCTCCTGACCGTCGACGACAAGGGAAGCGTCGCGGCCGACGTCCTGCCGGTCCAGGTGAATCCAGCCGCGAAGCGAATCAGCGTCGACGTGGCATCCCTCCCGCGCACCCGCTTCGTCCTGGGGATGATGATGGGCAGGGGCACGATCAACGGCGTCAGCTTCGGAGAGGCCGCCGATGGAACGGTCACCGCATACCAGCACGACTCGAAGGTCGGCACCTACGAGGTGTGGGAGATCGTGAACCAGACGGGAATGGATCACCCCTGGCATCAACACGTGAACTCCGCCCAGGTCATCTCGGCGAGCGGGGCCGACCCGGCCTTCGCACCGTACGCGGCCTTCTACGCGAGTGCGCCCGCGCTCAAGGACACGGTCATCGTCCCGAAGGGGGGCAGCATCACCCTCCTCGTGCCGGTCCTCGACCACGCGGGCAGGACCGTGTTCCACTGCCACATCGTCGAGCACGAGGACATCGGGATGATGGGAATCTGGAACATCCGGCCATGAAGCGGATCCGCATCGCACTCTTGACGGGCGTCCTCCTCGCCAGCGCGGCAGGTGCCACCGAGCCCCGGCCGGCTGCGGGCGAGGCTGCCCGTCAGGCGATGCGGGAAGCGATGATGAAGCAGGCGCCGATGCCGATGCGCCCTCCCGTGATGCCCATGATGAAGCCCGGGGGCGCTGCACCGACGCCCCAGGGCGTTCCACCGGCGAAGGCGAGGAGCGACGCCGCGCACCAGAAGGCGATGGGGTCCGGCATGCACGATGCCGACGCCGTGCGCGCTGAGATGGCGAATCACGCCGCCCACGGCGGGGCGACGGGCACGATGATGCAGACCACAGGCGACATGATGAACGCGCCGATGATGCAGCGCTCCCAGGGCATGGACCCCGGCGGGGGCATGATGCCCGGCGGGTCCACGGGCGGCGGAGGCATGGGCCCTGGAGGCATGGGTCCAGGAGGCATGGGGGGCGGGGGGATGAACACCCCCGCGACGGCACCGACGGCCACCCCCGGAACGACGCAGCCCTCCACGGGCGGCCGGTAGGGAGCGACCACGTGCACGCCACGGGTCTCGCTCTCCTGATCGGAGCCGTTCTCGCCGCAAGCGGTCCCGGCGCCGACGAGCACCTGCTCGCGGGCGCGAACGCCTTCCGGGAGGAGCGCTTTGAGGTGGCCCTCGTCGAGTTCCGCGTCGCACAGTCCCTCGGAGCTCCCGATGCGGCCACCTACGCGGGCACCACCCTCGTGAAGCTCGGCAGGCCCGAGGAGGCGATTGAGTCGTTCGGGGTCGCGGACGGACCCGGGGAGGATGCCCTCATCGACTACTACCGGGGGCTCGCCTGCTACGAGGCCCACCTCTACCTGTGCGCGGATCGCCTCATGACCTCGGTGGGTGATCGGGCCGGGCCGCGCATCGGGGGCCTGGCGGCGAAGGTCCGGGCGAGCATCGCAGCCGCGCTCGCGACTGAACCGTCCCACGCCAGCATCGACTGGTACCTGGCGCGGTGTGACGCCGAGAAGAAGGCGAAGCGTACCGTCCTCGCCGGTGCCTACTGCCGTGAAGCCTCCGGACTCTCGAAGCGAAGGAGCGACCGATACCGGATGGCCGAGGGCGAGGCAGGCACGCCTCGATGACGCCCCTGCTCCTCGCGCTCCTCGTCGCGGCGCCTCCAGGTCCCTGCGATCCCGTCGTGCCGTCCCCACGGCCGGATCCGGCGACGGCCGCCGCGTACAGGAAGGTCGGGGACGAGGAACTGGCGGCAGGCGCGCGAGAGACCGCAGCGGCCGCTTATCGGATGGCGGCCGCGCTCGACCCGTCGGATGGGGCATCCCGTTCGGCCCTCGGAGAACTCTGCGCGAGAGCCACGGGCGGCGGGGGCGACCCGTTCCGCAAGGGCCTCGAACTCATGGACCGGGGCGAGCTGCGGGCGGCAGTCGTGGAGTTCGAGCGGGCCCAGGCCGTCCATGGCGACGGTGCTGCTGCGCTGCTCGAGGGTGTCTGCCTGTACCGGCTGGCCGACGACGAGGAGGCGGAAGCCGCCCTTCGACGAGCCGAGAGCGACCTGGCGGTGCAGGACTCGGCGCGCTTCTATCTCGGACTCATCGCGCTCCGGAACGGGAACTCGTCGACGGCGGCTCGCCTGTTCGATGGCCTGGTCGCGAATGCCGGGTACGGTGCGGTCGCGGCCGACATGGCGCTCATCGCCCGCCGGAGTGGACACTTCACGGTCTCGGCCGCGGCCAACGTCGGCTGGAACTCGAACCTCACGCTCGCGCCCAGCGGTTACGTCACGAGCGGGGCGAGCGACGGGTCGGCGTCGATCGGCGCGAGTGGGCTCTGGCGTCCGACCGGGCAGAGTGGTCCCTACCTGCGCGTCTCGGGTGCCTACCAGCAGCAGTTCACGTTGACGGCATTCGACATCGGGTCTGGATCGGGCGCAGTCGGGTGGCAGCTGGGGCACGCCGACCGGGCCGTCGTCGCCGAGTACGCCTACACGTACAGCGCCCTCGGGGGCGCGCCGTACCTCTCGTCGAACAGGCTCCTGGCATCCGGCTGGCTGACCTGGGGCGGCTTCACCTTGACCGGCACCTACCTGGCGAGGTT
>DAIEMM010000453.1 GCA_027349605.1 Anaeromyxobacteraceae bacterium | reverse complement strand
CGCCCCCGGTGCGAGGGAGCGTCGCGGCCAGGAAGTCGCGGGCCGTGGCGAGCCCGGAGACCACGAGCGACTCCGGAACGTCCTCCATGAGCAGGTCGTGCCGGGCTCCGGGCACGAGCACGGCAGAGAGCTCGTCGTAGGGGAACAGGTTCGGGAAGCCCACCGCGTCGCCGCGCCGGAAGCGCCCGCCCGGGACCAGCCCGTCGGGGAAGCGGGGCGTGACGGCGTCGACCTTTCCGGGGCAGAACGGACAGCCGGGGCGCCGGGCCTCGGCGATGCCGGCGAGATCGGACGGGGCCGCGGCGGGGAGGGAGAAGTGGCAGATGCGGGAGGACTCACCCGTCAGGGGGTCGAACCGGATCTCGCTCTCGACGTCGGTGAGCGCGAAGCCCTTCCTGGGATCGTGGAGCCGCGCCACCCGGGGTTCCCTTCGAAACACGATGGTTCCCGACCCGTTCGACGGCATCTGGACTCCCAGCACCCAAAAGGGTGCCAACGAAGCGTTAGCCAACGCGAGCACTTCAGCATTAGCTGAGGAACCACCACTTCAACAACCTCGCCGGGGAGTGAACATGGCCCAGAAGATCGATTTCGCGAAGCTGACCCTCAAGGACGCCCTGGACCTCGCCATCCTGATCGAGGAGGAGGCCAAGGTCCGGTACGACGAGTTCGCCGGCCTCGTGGGCGGCCGCTACAAGGGCGACTCCGACGAGGTCTTCAAGAACATGGCGGTCTACGAGGCCAAGCACCGCGACGAGCTGAAGGCGCGCCGCGCGAAGCTCTTCGGCAACGCGCCGGCCACCGTCACCCTCGACGCCCTCGACGACGTCGAGGCTCCCGACCGGGGACAGCCCCGCGTCTTCATGTCGCCGCGGCAGGCCATGGAGGTGGCGCTCCTCTCCGAGGAGAAGGCCTGGAGCTACTTCGACGACGCCCTCGGCCACGTGAAGGACGGGGACGTCCGCAAGCTCTTCGAGGAGCTGCGCGCCTAGGAGAAGCAGCACCAGGAGTACATCAAGAAGGCCATGGCCACCCTCCCGCCCGGTCCGGACGTCGAGGAGGACGAGGCCGACGAGCCGGGGTCCGACGCGGGATAGCCTTTGGTCCGGTTCGTGCTCGTCCGGCCGCGGGTCCCCGAGAACGTGGGAGCCGCGGCCCGGGTGCTGCGCAACTTCGGCCACGCCGACTGGGTCCTGGTGAGCCCGGAGCGGCTCGACCTGGACGCGGCCCGGCGCATGGCGGTCGGCGCGGAGGATCTGCTCGACGGCGTGCGGATCGTGGCCACGCTCGACGAGGCCGTCTCCGACTGCGCCTGGGTGGTGGGGACCGAGTCGCGCCGCGTGCGGGGACGGCCGCCCCTGGAGCCGGAGGCGCTGGCTGCCGCCGCGGCGGAGCGTGCCGGGCGAGGCAGGACCGCCCTCGTCTTCGGCGGCGAGCGGGACGGGCTGCGCGCCGGGGAGCTGGCCCGGTGCGACGCGCTCTCGCGGATCCCCTCGCGGGCTCCACAGCCCTCCCTCAACCTGGCCCAGGCGGTCGCCGTGTACGCCTTCGCGCTCCGCCCCGGCGCCCACGCCGCCCCGCCGGCGGCCGCCCCCCGCGCGGCCGCGGCCGACGACGCGGAGATGCTGCGGGTCGAATCGGCCCTGCGGGACGCCCTCGCGGCGGGCGGATTCCTGCGGGGCCCGGAGCGGCACGCCGTGCGCGACCTCTCCCGGACGCTGCGGCGGGCGTGCATGACCCGCAAGGAGTCCCGCCTCTGGATCACCGCCCTGCGCCGCGTGGCCCGAAGGGAGGAGGCGTGACCGGGGTCCGCCCCCGCCGCAGCGCGCTCTACGTGCCCGCCTCGAACGCTCGCGCGCTCGAGAAGGCGCCCTCCCTCGGCGCCGACGTGGTGATCGTGGACCTGGAGGACGCCGTCGCGCCCGCCGCCAAGCCGGAGGCGCGGCGCGCCGCGGTGGAGTCCTTCCGGCGCGGCATGGGGCGGGTCGAGATGGTACTCCGGGTGAATGGCGCGGGAACCCCCTGGGCGGAGGCCGACCTCGTGGCCGCGGCCGGCTCGGGCGCCGACGCGGTCCTCCTCCCCAAGGTGGACGGCCCCGACGTGGTCCGGGACGCCGGGCGGATCCTGGCGGCGTCCGGGGCCCCGGACTCGCTCGTGCTCTGGGCCATGATCGAGACGCCGCGCGGGGTGCTCCGGGCGGCCGAGGTGGCCGCCTCCTCGCCCCGGCTGAGATGCCTCGTGGCCGGCACCTCCGACCTGGTCAAGGACCTGCGGGCGCGCCACACGGCCTCGCGGACCGAGGTGCTCGTGTCCCTCTCGCTCGTCGTCCTCGCGGCCCGGGCCAGCGGCCTGGCCGCACTCGACGGCGTCCACCTCGACCTCGCAGACGAGGCGGGCTTCGGGGAGGCCTGCCGGCAGGGACGCGACCTGGGCTTCGACGGGAAGACCCTCATCCACCCGAGGACCATCGCCGCCGCCAACCTGGCGTTCACGCCCGGGGATGAGGAGGTCGCCGCCGCCCGCCGGGTCATCGGGGCCCACGCGGCGGCCGAGGCGGCCGGGCGGGGGGTGGTGGTCGTGGACGGGCGGCTGGTCGAGTCGCTGCACGTCGCCGAGGCCCACCGGGTGGTGGCGCTGGCCGCGGCCATCGCGGCCCGGCGCGGTTAGGACCGTCGGGTGGCCGTTCCCCGCCTCGACGAGATCCGCCTCGCCCTGGCACTCCGCCCCCCGGAGCTGCTGCCGGAACCCCTCCCGCGGCGGGCGGCCGTGTCCATCGTCCTGCGGGAGCCGGCCTCGAGTCCCGAGGTGCTCTTCATCCGGCGCGCCGAGCGGGAAGGGGATCTCTGGTCCGGCCACGTGGCCTTCCCGGTGGGCCGGG
>DAIEMM010000177.1 GCA_027349605.1 Anaeromyxobacteraceae bacterium | reverse complement strand
CCGGGCACGGCGTCAGCCCGGGATGCTCACGGACCCCGGCCTCGTCGCGCTCATGGAGCAGGAGGTCGTCGATGCCGTCGTGGGCAGCGTCGAGCCGGAGTTCCGGGCCTCACCCAGCCACCCCCGCCGGAGCGTCGCGCTCCGCGCGGAGGCATTCCTCCGACGGTCCCTGGAGCGGCCCGTCCGCATCGAGGAGGTCTGCGCGGCCGCCCGCGCGTCCCGGCCGTCCCTGCACGCCAGCTTCCTTGCCACCTTCGGGACCTCCCCGATGGCCTACTGGAAGGCGCTCCGCCTCTCCGCGGCGCGGAGGGACCTCGAGAGGGCGCGACGCGGCACCACCGTCGCGGCGGTCGCGATGAGGTGGGGGTTCTTCCGGCTGGGCAACTTCTCCGGCGACTACCGCGCGATGTTCGGCGAGAACCCCAGCGAGACCCTCCACCGGGCGACGGGTCGCGTCCCCCGCGCTTTCACGTACATCCCCGCAACCGGTTCCAGGGAGACCGGTCAGTTCCAGTAGTAGCGGAAGTTGAGCCAGGCGAGCGTGCCGGTGGAGATCTGCTGGGTCTCGAGCGTGCTCCACTGCCAGTCGATCTCGAGTCCGAGCGCGAGGTCCTTGCGGCCGGTGTAGTAGAACCCGAAGCCGGCCAGGTTGGCCGTCGGGACCTTGTTGCCGCCGACCCCCGTGGTGAGCTGATACGCCGTGTTCACGCCGAGCGGCAGCCACTTGACCAGCGGGAGGGCGTCGAACTCGGCCGCGATGGCGAGGTTCACCCCGTTCTGCGCGATGGAGGCGTCGCCGGTCTTGGTCGGGGCGATGAACTGGGCGTTTCCGGTGAACCCCAGGTAGGGGGTCGGGGCCCAGGCGGCGGTGAGCGTCCCCGTCCAGGTCACCGTGTCGATCTGCTGGAATCCAGAGCCGAAATCGATGGAGCACTGCGACGGATTGTCCCTGCAGTTGGTCACCACGTCGATGAGGCCGTTCGCGAGGAGGAGGGAGAAGACCGGCCCGTAGCTCATGTCGAGGCCGGCCGAGAGCCGCCACTCCTCCCCCAACGGCAGGCTGCCCTTCACGCCTATGTCGCCGGTGATCCTTGCCGACGTGCCGACGGTGAGTGCCGCGCCACTGCCGGTGCCCAGGTAGGCCGTGGTGAGGAGAGACGCCCGCGCCGACAGGTACTCCAGGATCCGGACGTTCAGCGTCATCCCGAGGCCGAGCCCGGTGTAGCCGTACCACTTCTCGCCGATGATGGCGGGCGGGATGAGCTGAAGCTCCGGGGCGAGCGCATTCCCCGATCCCAGGCCGAAGACCGTGCCGAAGGCGGTGTAGGAGAAGGGGTCGTCGGTGACGTGCGAGGGCAGGAAATAGTGCCCGCCCAGCTCGCGCCCCATCTTCTCCTCGGCCTTCGGAGCCGGCGCGGCGGCGGTCGTGGCCGCAGCGGGGTACGTGGCCGCAGCGGGGGACGTGGCCGACGTCTTCTCCGTCGCGTCCTGCGCCGCAACCGAGAGCGACGAGAGCGCGAGGGCAGCGGCGACGAGACAGCGGGCTGCGGACGAGACCGGGCGGTCCATCGTTTCCCTCCAGAGGCCAGCGGGGTGCTCCTGTTTGGCCGGCACGCAGGATATCCCACTCCCGTCCTTCCGGTGAGTGAATGGGCGAAGGCCTTCGAGGGCCATGACTCGGTGAGTCAACCCGGCCCGGTTCCTCGCCCCGTCGAGACGGAACGTGCCCGCATCCGGAGGGACCGGCGAGCCGCCGTGGTAACGGTGAACCGGGCCTTCGGGGTCACGGGGGCTCGCGCACTTCGGCCGTGATCGGCGAGAGCCAAGGAGACCACATGAGCGATGAACGGGATGGCGGAACGGTCGTGTCCATCCACGCCGAGACGATGGGGCGCGGTGACGATGCGCTGGGGGCGAAGCTGATTGGGAGCTTCCTCCGGGCGCTCTCGACGGTGGAGGAGAAGCCGGATGCCATCGTCTTCTACAACGCGGCGGTCAGGCTCCTCGCCCCTGGGTCCCCCCACCTGGACGCGTTGAAGGCGCTGGATGCCACCGGGGTGGATTTGCTCGCGTGCGTGGCCTGCCTGGAATTCCATTCGCTCACGGACCAGCTGGCCGTCGGCGCCGTGAGCAACATGCGGGAGATCGTCCAGCGGACCATGGGGGCCTCCGAGGCCATCACGGTTTGACCATGCCCTGGCGCGCCGCGTCCGGAATGACCCGCCCGCCCGATCTCCCGAGTGACGAGGTGAATGCGGCGGGAAGTTGTCACGCCTCGTCGGCGACGTCGACCAGGCCACCCTGACCCGCCACGTGCTGTCGATCCGCTCCGGGAGCGCGCTCCGGCGCCCACAGCCAGGCGAACAAGGCCACCGCTCCGGCCGCCCCGATGACCTGGGCAACGACGAAACCTGGGACGTCCACGGGACGAATCCCCGCGAAGGTGGCGGTGGCGGCCCTCGCCAAGGTGACGGCCGGGTTGGCGAAGGAGGTCGAGGCCGTGAACCAGTAGGCAGAGACGATGAACAGGGCAACGGCGTAGGGAGCCGCCGCGGGTCGGCTCCGCTTCACGGCCAGGATGGTCAGCACCAGCCCGAAGGTCGCGACCGCCTCGCTGACGAGCTGTCCGGGATCGCCACGGACGTGCGAGGACGCGGTGAAGGATGGCTGGCCGAACATGACATGGGCGACGAGCACTCCGACGAAGGCGCCGAGGACCTGGGCGACCACGTAGGGTACGACCCTCGACCAGGACAGCTTTCCCCGCCCGGCCGCCGAGAGCGTGACGACCGGGTTCAGGTGGGCCCCTGAGATCGGGGCGAAGACGAGGATGAGGACGACGAGCGCCGCACCCGTCGCCAGCGAGTTGGCGAGGAGCGCTACGGCCACGTTTCCGCCCGCGAGGGACTCCCCCATGATCCCGGATCCCACGACCACGGCGAGGAGAAGAGCCGTCCCGAGGAGCTCCGCTGCGAGTTCGCGCGCCATGGCTAGCAGCAGTTCCCACCGGAACAGGTGGACGCCTCGGTGGTGACCTTGTAGTCGCCTCCCTTGGTCTCGCTCGGGTCCCGGACCAGCATGTCGGCGCCGCACGGGAATGGGCGCGCCTCCTCCAGGGGAACGGGCACGAGCGGTTCAACCGGGGAGAAGTGCTCGGCGTAGGGGGGGCGCGAGTAGATGGCGTAGGTCTTGTCGCAGACCGCTACCCTGACGCCTCGGCGAAGGACGTGGCCGTCGTCGTCGCGTACTTCGCGGAACGGGCCCTTGTAGACGACCGCCTGCTTGCGGTCCCAGCACGGGCCTTCCTTGCCCTTGTAGGCGATCACGGTGACGCTCCGGAACTCGACCCCCTCCACCGTCCGCCAAGGGTTGGCCGGCCGCTCGACGAGGGTCACGCCGTAGAGCCCCGCATCCTCGAACGCCTGGAGGAAGCGGTCCTCGCGCATGGCGCCGGAGATGCACCCTGCCCACAGCTCTGGATCGTGCTGGAGATGCTCGGGCACGTCCTCGTCGCTCACGATGTCCGAGATGACGGCTCGGCCGCCGCGCTTCAGCACGCGGTGGATCTCGCGGAAGAGTTGGGCCTTGTCACGGGTCCGCACCAGGTTCAGGACGCAATCGGAAACGACGACGTCGACGGACTGATCCGGGACGAGCGGTGAGTTCTGCCGGAGGCGCGCCGCCTCAGTCTCCGCGTCGCCCAGGAGGGCGGAGGAGGTAACCGGGTTCGCGGCCAGCCAGGCGTCGTACGCCTCGAGGTCGAGCGCCAGGTCCTGGATGCGACCCTTCCTGAACTCGATGTTGCGGAGCCCGGTGCTCTCCCCGAAACCGGCCAGGTGGCGCCGGGACAAGGCGAGCATCTCGTCATTCATGTCCACGCCGATGACTCGCCCGCTCTCCCCGACGACCTGGCCGAGCAGGTAGCAGGCCTTCCCTGCTCCCGATCCGAGGTCGAGCACGGTCTCGCCGGCCCTGACGTGCCGGGTCGGGTCCCCGCAGCCATAGTCCCGCTCCAGGATCTCGGAGGGCACGGCTGCGAGCAACTTCGGGTCGTTGGTCGAGGGACAACAGAGACCGGCTGGAGTTCGGGCCGCATCGCCGTAGCGGTCGAGAACCAGGCGCTCCACGTCGGTGGAGATGGCGGCGAAGGACATGCGCGTACGCTCCTCTGGGCCGTTGGAGCCCGCACCCTCCCGGGAGGTTCGTCGCTCCCTGCCAGGAAGAAGGCTTCGTTCACCACCTATCGCTGATTCACATCGTCAGCACCGACCTCCGGGAACCCGCGCCGCCGCATGAGGGCACCGGTGGCAGCGTCGCGTCCGCGGAACGCCCGGTAGGCCTCGGCCGGGTTGACCGTGTTGCCCACGGAGAGCACGCGCTCCTGGAGCCGCCGGGCGACGGCCTTGACGG
>DAIEMM010000431.1 GCA_027349605.1 Anaeromyxobacteraceae bacterium | reverse complement strand
CTCCTCGGCGGGGTCGTCTTCGCGAACGCCGAGACCTTCGCCGCGCCGGCGTTCCAGGCCACCGGCCCGGGGTGGAACTACGCGAGCGAGAAGGCCGGGCTCCTGGAGTTCATCCGGCCGGCCGGCGGCATCGGGCTCCGCTTCATGATGAACCGCGACTCCCGGACCAACGTCGCGCTCGACCTCGCCTTCGGCCAGGACTCCTGGGGCGTGTGGTTCAACGCAGGCGAGTACTTCTAGCCCGGTCGCTTCCGGCCGCCGTAGCGCCCCTCGGCGGACGCCGACGCCACGTAGGACGGGACCACGTAGGCCAGCACCAGCCGCAGGATCTGCTCCTCGAGCCGGCCCGAGGCGACCAGTTCGGGCCGGTCGAGCGTGGCCCTGTTCACGAGCCCTTCCACCGCAGCGACCAGGACGAAGGCGGCCATCTTGGCGTCCTTCACCTCGATGCGGTCGGCGTTCTCCCCCAGCCAGGCCTCCACCAGCCGCTCGTAGTTCATGAAGAGCTCGTGGAGACGCCGCAGCGCCCCGATGCGCGGCACCTGCTCCACCAGCGCCCGGTGCAGACGCGGCTCGGCCTGCTGCGCCACCAGCATGGCCCGGATCATCTCGGTGGCCACGTCCTCCGCGGTGGCCGCCGGCGGCGCGTTCTTCATGCGCTCCGCGATGTTCTCCTGCATCCGCGAGGCGTACTGCTCCATCACCGCGGCGACCAGCGCCTCCTTGCCGGGGAAGTACTGGTAGAGCGAGCCCACGCTCACCCCTGCCTCCTGCGCCACGCGGTTGGTGGAGAGCGCGTCGTACCCGTCCCGCACCAGCACCCGGGCGGTGGCGTCGACGATGGCGTCGACGGTGGCGCGGGAGCGCTCCTGGGTGGGCGTCTTTCGCGGAGCGGTGCGGATGCGAGCCAATACTCACATTCTACTAGAACTGGACCTGCGCGCCCATCTCCACCACCCGGTTGGGAGGCAGGCCGAAGTAGGCGCTGGCCGGGCTGGAGTTGCGGGCCAGCACGATGAAGAGCCGCTTGCGCCAGCGGGCCATGGGAGTGGCCCCGTCGGGGATGAGCGTCTCGCGCCCCAGGTAGTAGGTGGTCTCCATGGCCGCGTTCTCGAGGCGCGGCCCGGGGATGGCGAACGGCGGCAAGGAGGCGAGCAATCCCGGGACGTTGGGCGTCTCCATGAAGCCGTACCGGCCGACGATCTGGTGGATGCCGTTGCCCAGGTTCTTCACGGTCAGGCGCTCCGCCACCGGGACGAAGGGGACCTCCTCGGTCAGGATCGACACGAGCAGCACCCGCTCGTGCAGCACCTTGTTGTGCTTCAGGTGGTGGAGCAGCACGCCGGGCGTGCCCTCCGGGTTGGAGGTCATGAAGACCGCCGTTCCGGGGATCCTGTAGGGCGGGTGCTTCTCGAGATCCGGCAGGAAGAGGTCGAGCGGCAGCGAGGCGCCAGCCATCTGCTGCGCCATCGCTCCGCGACCCTTCTTCCAGGTGGAGAGCAGGGTGAAGACCACCGCGGCGGCGACGAGCGGGAACCAGCCGCCTTCCTCGATCTTGAAGGCGTTGGCGGAGAGGAAGGCGAAGTCCACGACCAGGAAGGAGAAGGAAAGGGGCCACGTCACCCACCGGGACCAGCGCCAGCGGTCCCGGGCCACCCGATGGAAGAGGAGCGTGGTGATGGTCATGGTCCCGGTGACCGCGATGCCGTAGGCGGCGGCCAGGCGGTCCGCCGACCCGAACCCGAGCACCAGCGCCACCGTGCCGGCGGCAACCGCCCAGTTCACCGCCGGGATGTAGATCTGGCCGAACTCCGTGCTCGAGGTGTGCCGCACGGCGAGGCGGGGCGAGTACCCGAGCTGGATGGCCTGGTTGGTGAGCGAGTACGCGCCGGAGATGAGGGCCTGCGACGCCACGATGGCTGCCGCCGTCCCGATCGCCACCATGGGCCAGAGCGCCCAGCCGGGGACGGAGCGGTAGAAGGGATTCGACATCGCGGTCGGGTCGCGCAGGAGGAGGGAGCCCTGCCCCATGTAGTTGAGGAGCAGGGCCGGCATGGCCACTCCGAACCAGGCGAGACGGATGGGATGGCGGCCGAAGTGCCCCATGTCGGCGTAGAGGGCCTCGGCGCCGGTGAGGACGAGCACCACGCCTCCCAGCACGAAGACGCCGGAAGGCCCGTTGCGGACGAAGAAGCCGATGGCGTAGTGGGGGGAGAAGGCCCGGAGGATCGACGGATCCTGCCAGATGTTCCACACGCCGATGACGGCGATGCAGGCGAACCAGAGCAGCATGACCGGGCCGAACACCGCTCCCACCGTTGCCGTGCCTCGCTTCTGGAAGGCGAAGAGGAGGACCAGGATGAGGACCGTGGCCGGAACCACCACCCAGTGGAGGCCCGGTGCCGCCACGGTGAGGCCCTCCACGGCGCCGAGCACGCTGATGGCAGGGGTGATCACCCCGTCTCCGTAGAGGAGCGCCGCTCCGAAGAGGCCGAGCACGAGCAGGGTGCGCCGGCCGTGGCGGGTGGTCTCGGTCTGGCCCACGAGCGCCATGAGCGCGAGGATTCCCCCCTCCCCGCGGTTGTCGGCCCGCATCACGAAGGTGAGGTACTTGAACGTGACCACGAAGGTCATCGCCCAGACCACGAGCGAGAGGACCCCGAGGACGTTCTCCGGGGTGGGCGCCATCCCGTGCTTCCCGCCGAAGCTCTCCTTGAAGGCGTAGAGCGGGCTCGTCCCGATGTCGCCGTAGACCACGCCGAGCGCGCCGAGCGCGAGGGCCGCCACGGCGGCGCGGCTCTTCGACGCCTGGCCGTGGACCACGGCCGTCCGCCCGGCTGGAGCGCTTCCCCGGGAGGGGTCGGGGCGGGGCTGCGGGGTGGGTTGCGGGTCGTTCAGGGGAGCGAGCTCCGGGGTGGGCGGCCGACAGGGTTAACCGATCCGCCGCCCGCGGTCGAGTGGCGTGCAGTCGCCATGCCGGCCCCTGCACCCAAAGTAGCCCCGACGAGCCGTTGCGGCCAGGCTGGGCGCGGCCCCCGGATCCGGCCCGCTGGGCGCCGCCATCAGAGGGAGAAGCTGCCCTTCACGCCCAGTTGCAACCAGCCGTGGACGGCCCGGTTGGGGATGGCGGTCTCGCTGGTCCTGCCGTCCACGCCCAGGCTGGCCCTGCTGAACTCGCCCACCGACCCGGAGACCCACGGACCCACCCTCCAGCCGGGGGAGACCTCGACGTCCCAGCCGCCCTGGAAGATCGCGTATTCCCAGCCGGCCACGTCGAGCCGGGTCGTGAAGTCCGCGCTCGCGTAGGAGGTGAACATCCACTCCCAGCCCGTGCCCAGGCCCGCCCAGGGGCCTCCGTGGTCGCGGAACGCATAGGTGGCCTGGAGTCCCAGCCTGAGCCCGGAAACCGAGCAGGACTGCCCCACCTTGCACTGGTCGATCTGCAGGAAGTCCCAGGCGTACTGCACGTAGGCGCCCACGAACCAGCGCCGGTGCAGGGTGAGCCCGAAATCCACCTGGATGGGGATGGAGATGGCCACCAGCTCGTCGATGAGGAGGGGACCGTTGTCCGGGTCGGAGAGCACGCTTCCCATGGGGAAGGCCGCCGACACCCTCGCCCCCACCGTGAAGCCGAGATCCGGCGGGACGGGCTCCTCCGCGGCGGCGGGAAGGGCCCCGGCGGCGAGCAGCAGGGTGACGGCGAACGCGGTCGTCCTGGCGCCCGCCCGGCTGGCCTTCTGGCTCACCCTCCGAGCGTACCGCACAAACGCCGGACCGCCTCCACCAGTTCGGCGGCGTCCACGGGCTTGAGGAGGCTGACCGCCGGACGCAGCCCGGGGAGCTCCTCGTTCCCGACCCGGGAGAGCACGAGGACCGGCGCGCCGGCGCAGGACGGCTCCTGCGGGAGGGCCGCCAGGGCGCTCCGCTCGGTCCGGGAGGCGACTTCCAGGTCGAGGACCAGGAGCCGGGGCGTGCACCCGCACCGCACCGCCTCGGCCGCGGCTGCGGCGGACTCCACCTCGACCACGGTGTGCGAGTTCCGGCGGAGCAGCCCGGCCATCTTGGTGCGGAGGCCGGCGTCCGCGTCGACGAGCAACACTTCCACCGAGGAGGCCGGGACGGCACGGTCCTGGGACGGTGCGGCGATCCGGCCGAGGATCCAGCCGGCGTGATCCTCCTGGCTCACGGGGCGAGGCCCTCCAGGAACGCCACCGCCGCTCCGGTCACCTCGACGGGCGCCTCGGAGGCCACCATGTGCCCGGCGCCGGGGACCACGAGCATCCCCTCCCCGGGGAGCCGCTCGCGCAGGAAGGCCGAGTACCTGGGGGGGGTGAAGCGATCCTCGGATCCGACCACCACGAAGGCCGGCGCCCGGACGCGATCGAGCCGTTGCATGGCGTCGAACGCGTCACAGGCGGTAAAATCCCCGTGGAGGATGCCGGCCGGCTGGGCGGCCACGCCCCGGGCGTGGGCCACGCGCAGGTCCGGGGAGGCGGCCGGCCCGAAGGAGGAGGAGGCCATGGTCTCCGCCACCTCGGCCGACCGGGCCGGATCGCCGGAGGCCTCGAGGATGGCGGGGGAGACCCGGAGCCTGGCGCCGGTGCCGACGAGGAACAGCCCGGCCACCCGATCGGGCGCCTCCAGGGACAGGGAGAGCGCGATGGCGCCTCCCATGGAATGGCCCGCCACCACGGCGCGGGGGATGTCGAGCGCGTCGAGCAGGCCGAGGAGCGCGCGGACGTAGCCGGCGATGGTCCGTTCCCCGGGGGGCGGCGCCTGCCCGTGCCCGGGCAGGTCCACCGCGAGCACCCGGCGCCCGGGCAGGCCCCGGAGGGCCTCGGGCCAGTGCAGGTGGGTCCCTCCGGCCCCGTGGACGAGGAGCAGGGGCGGCCCGCGCGCGCCCTCGGGCGCGTGGTCCCAGAAGGCCACCCCGTCGGCGATGCTCAGGCCCATGCGCACTCGCAGGTGAAGTGGCGAAGGACCCTCGACTGCTTGACGATGCGCACGCCTCGCACCTCGCTGGCCTTTCGCTTCACGTCGGCGATCACCTCGGCAGCGTAGTCGAAGTGACTTTGCGTGTACATCCGTCGCGGGAAGGCGAGCCGCACGAGCTCCATGGCGTGGAAGGTCTCCTCCCCGTCGTCGCGCCGCTTCCCGAACATCACCGAGCCCACCTCCACCCCACGGATCCCGCCCTCCAGGTAGAGCGCGTTGGCGAGCGCCCAGGCCGGATAGAGCGCCACCGGCATGCCGGGGAGCACGGTCCGTGCGTCGATGTAGACCGCGTGGCCGCCGGTGGGGCGGACGAAGCCCACGCCGGCCTCGTCGAGCTTCTCCCCCAGGTACTCGGCGGTGCGCAGCCGGTAGCGCAGGTACTGCTCGTCGACCACCTCCTCGAGCCCGACCGCCATGGCCTCGAGGTCGCGCCCGGCCAGGCCTCCGTAGGTGGGAAACCCCTCGGTGAGGATGAGCATGCTGCGCACGCTCTCCAGCCACTCGTCGCTCCGCAGCGCCAGGAAGCCGCCGATGTTCACCATGCCGTCCTTCTTGGCGCTCATGGTGCAGCCGTCGGCCAGCGCGAACATCTCCTGGGCGATGCGCTTCACCGGAACGTCGGCGTACGCCGGCTCGCGCAGCTTCACGAACATGGCGTTCTCGGCGAAGCGGCAGGCGTCGAGGAGGAGGGGCTTCCCGTGGCGGTGCAGCAGCCCGGAGTAGGCGCGCAGGTTCTCCATCGACACCGGCTGGCCGCCCCCGGTGTTGTTGGTCACGGTGATCATGCCGAAGGGGACCCGGTCCCCCTCGCGCGCGAGGAGGTCCTCGACCCGGTCGAGGTCGACGTTCCCCTTGAAGGGGTGGACGGTGGCCGGCTCGAGACCCTCCCGGACGACCAGGTCGCGGGGCTCGGCCCCGTTCCACTCGAGGAGCGCCCGGGTGGTGTCGAAGTGGCAGTTGCTGGGGACGACGTGTCCCGGCTTGCACACCGTCCCGAAGAGGATCCGTTCCGCCGCCCTTCCCTGGTGGGTGGGGACGAAGTGGGCGTAGCCGGTGAGGTCGCGGACCACCGCCTCGAGCCGGTAGAAGCTGCGGGCGCCGGCGTAGCTCTCGTC
>DAIEMM010000418.1 GCA_027349605.1 Anaeromyxobacteraceae bacterium | reverse complement strand
GTGCGGGAGACCAGCTCGAGGAGCGTTCCCCGGTTCTCCAGGGTGGCCGTGATGTCGAGGTAGGTGATCTCGTCGGCGCCCTGGGCGTCGTAGCGGGACGCGGCCTCCACCGGGTCGCCGGCGTCCCGCAGGTTGAGGAAGTTCACTCCCTTCACCACGCGTCCGCCCTTGACGTCGAGGCAGGGGATGATGCGCTTGGCGGGCATGCCCCTATCCCTCCGCCACGGCGAGGGCCTCGGCCAGGTCCATGCGCTTCTCGTAGAGCGCCTTGCCCACGATGACGCCGGCCAGCCCGGCCGCCTTGCAGGCGCCCACGTCGGCCAGCGAGGCCACCCCGCCGCTCGCCACCACCGGCACGCCGGCCTGGATCTGGAGCTGCGCCGCGCCGGCGGCGTCGACCCCGCTGAACATGCCGTCGCGGGCCACGTCGGTGTACTCCACCAGCGTCACCCCCGCGCCGGCCACGCGCCGGGCCACGTCCACGGCGGGAAGCCCGGTCCCCTGCTCCCAGCCGGCCACCTTGACCTCGCCGTCGCGGGCGTCGATGCCGGCCACCACCCGGCCCGGGAACCGCCGGCAGGCCTCGGCGACGAGGTCGAGGCGCTCCACCGCGGCGGTGCCCAGCACCACGAACCGGACGCCCATGGCGATGACCTGCTCGACCGCCTCGACCGAGCGCAGCCCTCCCCCCAGCTCCACCTCGACGCCGGTGGCCACGATGGCCCTCACCACCTCCGTGTTCACCGGATGGCCGGCTCGCGCGCCGTCGAGGTCCACCACGTGGACCCGGCGCGCCCCGGCCTTCCGGAAGGCCTCGGCGAACGCGGCCGGCCGGTCGGAGTAGATGGTGCGGGTCGCGAAGTCGCCGCGGGAGAGGCGGACCACCTTGCCGTCCATGAGGTCGATGGCGGGGATGACGAGCATGGCTCAGAGCCTCACGAACCTGTCGAGGAACGCCAGTCCCACCTTCTGGCTCTTCTCGGGGTGGAACTGGACGGCGAAGAGGTCGCCCCGGGCCAGGGCCGCGCAGTAGGGGCGGCCGTGCACGGCGACGAGCTCGACCCAGGGGGCGTCGGCCGGGGCCGCGTAGGAGTGTGCGAAGTAGACGTACTGTCCGTCGAGGGGGGCGAAGAGGGGGTGGTGGGAGCCCACCGCCCGCACCGGCGACCAGCCGATGTGGGGGAGCTTAACCCCGGAGGGCAGGCGGGCCACCGTCCCGGGAACGATGCCCAGGCCGCGGGCTCCCCCGGCCTCCTCCCCGCGCTCGAAGAGGACCTGGAGCCCCACGCAGATGCCCAGCATGCGCGCGCCCCGCGAGAGCGCCTCCACCAGCGCGTCGGCCACGCCCGAAGCCCGCATGGCGTCGGCGCAGGCCGGCATGGAACCCTGCCCGGGCACGACGATGCGCCCGGCGCGGCGGACCACCTCGGGGTCTCGGGTGACCACCACCTCGGCCCCCACCTCCCGGAGCGCGTTCTCCACCGACCGGAGGTTGCCCGCGCCGTAATCGACGAGCTCGATGGCGCCTCCGCTCATAGCACGCCCTTCGTGGACGGGATCCCGTCCCCCTCGCGGCGCAGCGCGGCGCGCAGGGCCCGCGCCGTGGACTTGAAGATGGCCTCCACCACGTGGTGGAGGTTCCGGCCCTGCCGCACGTTCACGTGGAGGGTGATGCGGGCGTGGTTCACCAGCGCCTGGAAGAAGTCCTGGGTGAGATCGACGTCGTAGGTCCCGATGAAGCGCTTCCCGGAGGGGAGCCGGGCGTTCCAGGTGAGGTGCGGCCTCCCCGAGAGATCCACCACCGCCTCGACCAGCGCCTCGTCGAGCGGCACCACCGCGTGGCCGTAGCGGGCCAGCCCGGCCTTGTCGGCGGTGGCCTGCCGCAGCGCCTCGCCGACGGCGATCCCCACGTCCTCCACGGTGTGGTGCGCGTCGACCTGCAGGTCGCCCGCCGCCTTCACCGAGAGGGAAAGGCCCCCGTGGCGGCCGAGCTGGTCGAGCATGTGGTCGAAGAAGGGGATGCCGGTCCCGGCGCTCACGGCGCCGCCGTCGAGGGAGAGCGACACGTCCACGTCGGTCTCCCGGGTCTTGCGCGCCACCGCGCCCCGCCGGGAGGAAGCCTTCGCGCCGCGGGCCTTGCGAGCCGCCATGTTCATCCCCTCCGCGCCCTGCGGCGCGTCCTCGGTTCCGGAAGCCGGATCCGCACCGCCCGGGCGTGGGCCTCGAGCCCCTCGGCTGCGGCCAGCGCCTCGACCACCGGCGCCAGCGCCGCGAGCGACCGCTCGCTCATCTCCACCACGCTCATGCGCCGCCGGAAGGTGGCAACCGAGAGCGGCGAGGCGAAGCGCGCCGTCCCGGCGGTGGGGAGCACGTGGCTGGGCCCGGCCACGTAGTCGCCGATGGCCTCGGGCGTCCGGCTGCCCACGAAGACCGCACCGGCCCGGGAGAGGCGCGGCACGAGGCGCGCCGCGTCCTTCACCAGGAGCACCAGGTGCTCGGGGGCGAACTGGTCGGCAAGCTTCACGGCTTGTGAAAGTCCCCGGGCCAGGACGATGGCGCCCCGCTCCACGATGGAGCGGCGGGCGATCTCCTCGCGGGGCAGCCCGGCCAGCTGCCGCATCACCTCGGCCTGGGTGGCCCGGGCCATCACCTCGCTCGTCGCCACCAGGACCGCGACGGCCCGCGGGTCGTGCTCGGCCTGGGCGAGCAGGTCGGCGGCGGCCTCGGCCGGGCGCGCGCTCCCGTCGGCGAGGACCAGGACCTCCGACGGCCCGGCGATCATGTCGATGTCGACGGTACCGAACACCAGCCTCTTGGCGGCCGCCACGAAGGCGTTTCCGGGGCCGCAGATCTTGTCCACGGCGGGAACGGTGGCGGTCCCGTGGGCCAGCGCCGCCACCGCCTGGGCGCCGCCCACGCGGAAGAGGCGAGAGGCTCCGGAGACGTGGCAGGCGGCGAGCGTCCAGGCGTCGACGTCGCCGGTGCGGCGGTCGGCGGGCGAGACCACCACCACCTCGCCCACGCCGGCCACCCGGGCCGGGATGGCGGTCATGAGGACGCTGGAAGGGTAGCGGGCCGTCCCGCCGGGCACGTAGAGACCGACCCGGCCGAGCGGGCGCGACACCTGCCCGAGCCGCGCGCCCAGCCGGTCCCGGTACGTGGGGACGACGGAGTCGGTCTCGCGCCGGTGGAACGACGCGATGCGGGCCGCCGCGGTCCGGAGCGCCCTGCGCCCGGCCGGGGGGAGCGAGCGCCAGGCGGCCTCCA
The DNA here is from genome assembly GCA_027349605.1 of Anaeromyxobacteraceae bacterium. GTDB lineage: Bacteria > Myxococcota > Myxococcia > Myxococcales > Anaeromyxobacteraceae > CAIOAK01. The sequence goes on along the minus strand of DAIEMM010000418.1, from coordinate 2,245 downwards.
TCTCCTCCGGTCCGGCCACGAGATCGGCCGCCCTGGCAGGGTCCCATCCGTCGAAGCGGCGGGTGTACTCGAGAAGCGCCTCGTCGCCGCGGGAACGGACGTCCTCGACGATGGCGGTGGCCGCAGCCCGGACGCCCGCCTCGTCCTGGTCGGAGCCACGGGAGCAGAGCCGCTTCCAGCGGACTTCGAAGTCGGGGGCGGCGGCGTGGAGGATCTGCACGGAAAGGCTCGAAAGACCTATGTTTCTACACGAAACCCGCCGGGGCGCGCTACATTCCCCGGTCATGGCACCCCGAACCGACGTCTGGCTGCAGAACCTCCAGGACGAGCGGGACGGCGCGGCCCTCTACGAAGGGCTGGCGGCAGTGGAGAAGAACGCCGACCGGGCCGCCAGCTTCGCCGAGCTGGCCCACGGGGAGCGTCGCCACGCCGAGGTCTGGCGGCGCAAGCTCGAGCGGGCGGGCGTGGCCGTCCCCCCGGACCGTCCGTCCTCCCGGATCCGGACCCTCCTCTGGATCGCCAAGCGGCTGGGGAGCGACGCGGTCATCCCCTACATCGTGGCCAACGAGGCCGGCGACGCCGACAAGTACGCGAAGCAGGGAGGCGACGACGCGACGCCCATGGCCGAGGAGGAGCGCGCCCACCAGCAGGTGCTCACCGGCCTGGGGGGCGCCCGGCCGCTCGAGGCCCGGGCCGCCATCGCCACGCGCGAGCGCTGGCACCGCGGGGGGCGGGGTGGCTCGCTGCGTGCGGCCATCTTCGGCGTGAACGACGGGCTCCTCTCCAACCTCTCGCTGGTGCTCGGGGTGGCCGGGGCGGGCGCCGACTCGCACACCCTCATGGTCACCGGCTTCGCCGGGCTGCTCGCCGGGGCCTTCTCCATGGCGGTGGGCGAGTTCACCTCGGTCGCCTCGCAGCGCGACATCCTGGCCCGGCAGGTGGAGCTCGAGCGGAGGGAGCTGGCCGAGGCCCCCGAGGAGGAGACCGCCGAGCTGGCGCTCATCTTCCAGCAGAAGGGGCTGTCGGCGGACCACGCGGCCCGCACCGCCGCCGAGCTGCTCAAGAACCCCGAGCACGCCCTCGACACGCTGGTGCGCTAGGAGCTCGGGCTCGATCCCGACGACCTGGGCTCGCCCTGGGGCGCGGCCGGGTCGAGCTTCGGGACGTTTGCGGTGGGCGCGTTCATCCCGGTCGTCCCCTTCTTCTTCCTGCAGGGTGCGCCTGCGATGCTGGTGGCGTCCGCGGCCTCCGCCGTCGTGCTGGCCGGCGTGGGGGGCCTGGTCGGCTTCCTGGCTGGGACGCCGGCCTGGCGGTCGGCGGCGCGCATGGTGGGGCTCGCCGCACTCGCGGGTGGGGCTACCTGGCTCGTGGGGCGGCTCTTCGGCGCGGCGGTCGGCTAGGGCGCGGCCCACCACGGGCAGCACCCCACCTGGCTACTCGCTCGCGTCGCCCTCGTCGCTTCCGGCGGGGTCGCGGACAGGGAACTCGTCGTCGAGCGGGGCGTCGACGCTGGACCTCCGCGCCGCCAGGGAGGTCCGCGCCGCGGCTCCGGCCCGGCGCCGCTCGTAGTAGCGGCTGACCTTGGGGAGGCTGAAGCGGTTCATGGTCACCGAATGGGTGGCGATGGCGTTCAGGCGGTCCACGTCGACGAACCACTCGGGGAGGTAGACCGGGCCCACCGCCAGCCCCTCGTCCACCAGTTCCCGCACCAGCGCGGCGTGGTCGACGCTCATCTTGCCGGCGAGGAAGGCGCGGACGAGGTCGAGGTCGCGCTGCTCCAGGGCGGCGCGCAGGAAGTTGAACGTCCGGCAGTAGCCGCGCTGGTAGGCGGCGTCCTTGGTGAAGGGCGCCCCACCCTCCACGACGCCGCCGCGGAAGACCCGCTCGGACATCTGCGCGGCCCGGGCCGGGGCGAACCGGGCCAGCAGGTAGCGGTAGACCTCGAGGAAGTCGGCGCCGCGGGCCGCCATGTCGATGGCGATGGTGCGCTCGCCCAGCTCGATGTAGCGCTCGTCGGTGATGTTCCCGGTGAGGTACTCGGCGACGATGCCGCCGCCCTCCTGCGACTCGGTGTGGCGGGCCAGGCCGACGCCGAGGACGGTCAGGACCGGCTGCCGGAAGCCGTTCAGCGAGGTGAGGACGTGCCAGAGCCCCTCGTGGTGGGCCAGCGCACGGACCTGGCGGGGCGAGAAGCGGGCCCCCTTCTTGAGCGTGATGCGGGTGTCGCCGGCGGCGGCGTTGGCGG
>DAIEMM010000405.1 GCA_027349605.1 Anaeromyxobacteraceae bacterium | reverse complement strand
CGCCCCGTCCCCGGGGGACCATCCGGCGGGCGAAGTGGTGCGCCATGGCGAGCGGCGCCCGGCAATTCACGTCGATCACCTTCATCAGGTCGTCGAGCGGCCGGTCGAGGAACGGCCCCAGCGCGGAGAAGGCGGCGTTGTGGACCACCAACCCCACCTCGTCCTCGCCCGCGAGCCCGTCCAGCACCGCGAGGAGGTCGGGGCGGGCCACGTCGGCCGTGGCGGTACGGACCTGGACCCCGTGGGCGGCGCGCAGCTCGGCGGCGAACGCCTCGAGCGGGCCCGGGCGTCGCGCCAGGAGCAGGAGGTCGAGCCCACGGGAGGCGAGGGCGCGGGCGAAGGACGCGCCGATGCCCTCCGAGGCCCCGGTGACGAGCGCCCAGGGGCCGTAGCGGGCCCGGAAGTCCACTAGGCATCCTCGGTGAACGGGTGCGGCTGCAGCCACATCCGCGCGACCACCAGGATCGGCACGATCATCCAGGGGGCGTTCGCCCCCACCACGATGGCCGGGGAAGGCGTGGCGTGGATGCCCCGCAGCTCGTCCCCCAGGATGATGAAGACGTTGGTGAAGAGCATGGTGCCCCAGATGATGCTGGGGATGCGGATCCACTCCCGCCCCTTCGCGTAGGCCCAGATGGCCGCGGCGTAGAACGGGCCGAAGGCCAGCACGTCGAGCCAGATCGTGGCGCGGTACCAGGCCGGCCGGGCGATGAGCAGGGGGTCGAAGGTCCTCTCCCACCAGTGGACGAGCGCGAGGAGCCCCTCCGGGGGCCAGATGGGTGGAGTGAAGCGGTAGATGTCGTCGATCACCACCTGTTCCAGGCTCACGACGTAGGTCGTGAAGAACAGGTTGACGACGAAGAAGGCGACGAGCGCCAGGTCCCACGGGCGCCGCCGGAGCGGCAGGACGCGGCGGCTCACTTGAAGGAGAAGTTGAAGAACGGGAACACGGGGAGCATGCCGCCCTTGTGGATGATGTTGACGAGGCCGATCTGGACGCCTTCCATGCTGTCGGCCTGGTTCACGATGCCGAACTGCAGTCCCTTCACGTGCCGGGCCTGGTTGTAGATGCCGGTCTGGAGCCCCTCGAAGTCGCCGCCGGTGATGCTCACGATCCAGTTGCCCTGCCAGCCCTTGAACTGGCCGTTCACGATGCTGACGGCGCCCCACTGCACGCCCTCGGCTCCTCCCGTCGTCATGTTGACGAGGCCGAGGTCGAAACCGTTCACGAAGGCGTTGTTGCCGTAGAGGAGGCTGAAGCGGAAGCCGCTGATGCCCTGGCTCTCCGGGACGATCTGCACGGGGGTGACGAGGCCGAGCGAGATGGGCTTGCCGCCCGATTCGGCACGCGAGGGGGCGGGGATCGCCAGCAGGGCGGCGAGGACGGGGAGGGCAAATGCGAGCCTGCGCATGGTCTTCTCCTTGCGGGTGAGGGTCAGCCGAGCGCTTCTTCGAGGGCGATCCTTACCGCATTGGGGTCGGATTTGCCCTGGGTTTCCCGCATGACCGCCCCGAGAAGGAATGCGAGCAGCTTCCTCTCTCCCGCCCGGTAGCGGGCGACCTCGGAGGTCCGGACGGCGAGGACGCGCGCCACGGCGCCCGCGACGGCGGCGTGGTCGTCGACCTTCTCGAGCCCGAGCTCGGCGAGCCGGGCCGCCGGGTCTCCGGGGATCGCGACCAGGCTCGCGAGCAGCGCCTTGGCCCCGGCTCCGGTCGTCCGGCCGGACTCGGCGAGCGCGACGAAGCGGCCGAAGTCGGCCGCCTGGAGCGGCAGCGCGTCGAGGGGCGCGTCGCCGGCGTGGCCGAGGAGCTCGTTGAGGAGCCAGCGGGCGGCCGGGCCGGGAGGGGCGCCTGCGGCGACGGCGGCGTCGAACCAGGCCGCCGTGCCCGCATCGGAGGAGAGGAGGTCGGCCTGGTCGGCCGAGACGCCGGGAAGGGCCGCCAGGCGCGCGTGGAGCGCGGCCAGCGCCGGGTCGGC
>DAIEMM010000402.1 GCA_027349605.1 Anaeromyxobacteraceae bacterium | reverse complement strand
CGACGCTCCGACGCCCACTCCCACCGCCGCTCCGAGTCGCTCCCGGTTGTGGTGAATCCAACGTTCCTGCTTGGGCGCACCCATGGCCACGAGCACCAGGTCCGGTCGGGCGACCATGACCTCCTCGATGCCCTGCTCGATGTCTCCGGGCTTCCCGTCGAGACGGAGGACGGGGCTCGCCGTGCCGACGACCTGGACGCCGAAGTCCCGGCGGGCCCGCTCCGCCGCGGCGTCGGCCACGCCCGGCGCTCCCCCCAGCAGGAAGACCCTCCAGCCGGATCGACCGGCGAGGCGCAGGAGCGGCTCGATGAGGTCGGACCCCGAGACCTTCTCCGGGACCGGCGTTCCGAGCAGCCTGGCCGCCCAGAGGATCGGCTTCCCATCGGCGAGGGAGAGGCTCACCGCGTCGTAGGCTGCACGGAAGTCCTCGTCGTCCTCTGCCGTGACCACGTGGTCGACGTTGGGTGTGAAGACGGATCCACCCTGCCCTCGCCGCACCAGGCCGGAGATCGCCTCGAGCGCTCCATCGAAGGTGACCGCATCGACCCAGATGCGGCCGATGCGAACCCGGTGAGCCCCCCCGCTCAGTGCCCCGCCTCCGCCCCCTGTGCCCCCACCGGCACCACCGGCGCGCCCTTCGCCCGCAAGGTCCCCATCATGATGGGCACCGCCACGTTCACGAGCGTGGTGAACACCAGCGCCCCCATTCCGAAGACCCCGACCGCCACCATCCACTCCACCGCCGATGGGCGGTACTCGTAGATCTCCCCCAGCGTGTCGGGCGTCATCCCGGGGATGACGAGTCCCATGCCCTTCTCGATGTAGACGCCGGCGAAGATGAGCACCGCGCCGATGTTGAGCGTCACCCAGTTCCGGCGCCCCGCCGGGACCACGAAGATGAGGAAGGCGGTCACCGAGCACCCGAGCGACAGCCAGGCGTACGGCACGAGCGCCTGGTGCTTCCCGATGCCCTGCCAGTAGTACTGCGTGTAGAGCAGGTGCTCGGTGTGGGAGTAGTACTCCTTGAAGATCTCGGCGCCGAGCAGGAAGAGGTTGAAGAACATGGCGTAGGCCATGAGCTCGGCCACCTTCTGGATGGCCTCGTCCTTGATCTCCATGGCGGTGGTCTTCCGCAGGATCTGGAAGAGGATGATCATCACCGCCGGGCCGGACGAGAAGGCCGAGGCGATGAACTTGGGCGCGAGGATCCCAGCGTTCCAGTAGGGGCGCGCGGCCATGCCGGCGTAGAGGAACGCTGTGACGGTGTGGATCCCCACCGCCGCCGGGATGCTGAAGAGCACCAGCGGGACCACGAACCACTTGGCGTACTCCTGGCCGCGGTAGGCGCGGTACAGGATGTGGCTCACCACCACCAGGTTCAGGATCAGGTAGAGGTTCAGCACCAGCGCGTCCCAGGAGAGCATCGACTGGGGCCAGTTCGGCTTGCCGGGCCCGGGCATGATGTGGGTGAGCCGGTCGGGACGCCCCATGTCCACGAGGATGAACATGAGGCACATGATGAGGGCGCTGATGGCGAGCAGCTCGCCCAGCACCACCACCTCCTTGATGGGCTTCCAGTGGTAGACGTAGGCGGGCACGACGAGCAGGACGGCGGCCGCGGCCACGCCCACCAGGAAGGTGAAGTTGCCGATGTAGAAGGCCCAGGTCACCTGGTCGCGCATGTTGGTGGCGATGAGCCCGTGGTTCCACTGGTGCGAGTAGCCGACCAGCCCGACCACGATCATCGCGATGAGCAGCGCCACCCAGGCCTTGTAGGCCTTGCCGCCGGTGACCACCTGCCCCGCCGCGCCCTTCAAGAACTCGAGGATTCCCATGGTGCGTTCCCTCGACCGCTACGTCGCGTAGAAGTAGTAGAACTGCGGCTCGGTCGCGAGCTCCTCCTTGAAGACGAACACGCGCTTGCGGTCCATCACCTGGCGGATCTCGCTCTCGGGGTCGAGCAGGTTGCCGAACTTGCGGGCACCCACCGGGCAGATCTCCACGCAGGCCGGGTAGCGGCCGCTGCGGCTCCGCTGCAGGCAGAAGGTGCACTTCTCGACCACCCCCATGGGGCGCGGCCGGTTGCCCAGGTAGTCGGTGACCGGGTTCATCTCGGCCGCCGGGAGGTGGGGCTCCGCCCAGTTGAACTTGCGGGCGCCGTAGGGACAGGCGGCGGTGCAGCAGCGGCAGCCGATGCACCAGTCGTAGTCGATGACCACGATGCCGTCCGGCTCCTTCCAGGTGGCTTTCACCGGGCAGACCTTGGTGCAGGGCGGGTTGCGGCACTGCTGGCACTGCACGGGCATGTAGAAGTGGCCGGGCTCGGGCACCTTCTCCGGGTCGTAGTAGGGCGTGGCGTGCTGCAGGGAGACGCCGTGCTCCTTCTCCATCTGCAGGACCCGGATCCACTGGATCTGGGGGTTCTTGCGGGACTGGTTGTTCTCCTTCACGCAGGCGTAGACGCAGCGGCGGCAGCCGATGCAGCGGGAGAGGTCGAGGCCGTAGCCGAAGTTCACCCCGGGCATGGGGCCCTTGGCGGAGACGGTGACCTCCTTGCCGTACTGGGCCGACCACTTCTTCTCGAGCTTCCCGAGCATCTCCTGGAGCCGCTCCTTCGAGAGCTCGGTGAGGTGGCGGCGCTGCAGCTCCTCGACCACCGCCTCGGGCTTGCACCCGGACACGGCTGCGATGACCGCGCCGGCGGCTGCGGTGCGCAGGAAATGGCGCCGGGAGGTGGAGGCCCCGGCGTCGCCGTCCGCCGGCGGATCCTGGAGGACGGGGAGACTGTTCCGGTCGGTCATCGGCCCTGCTCCTGCGGCGGGATCGGCGGCGGCTCGGGCTTGAGCGCCTTGAACCGAGGGTTGTGGGGGTTGTGGCAGTTCACGCAGAGATAATAGGTCTTCCTCCCGTTCCACATCCCGATCCGCTTGCCGTGCACGCCCACCTTCCAGTCGCGGAGCTTGTCGCCGTGGCACTGGCCGCAGAGCTCGTAGGACTCGGTGAACGGGATGAGCTTCCCGCCGATGAGGTGGAGGAAGTCGCGCTTCGCGTTGGAGTGGCAGTCGAGGCACCAGCGGGTGGGCGGCCCGTGGTGGAGCTCGGCCTGGATCTCGTCGTGGAAGGCCAGCGGTCTCGGCGTGGGGTCGCCGGCCTTGTCGTGGCACTGGGAGCACGGGAAGATGCCCTCGCTGAACGGGGGCGGCTGGGCCTGGATGTCCTCCGCGCCGGCGGGGGCGGGAG
>DAIEMM010000389.1 GCA_027349605.1 Anaeromyxobacteraceae bacterium | reverse complement strand
GCTCAGCGTGACGGGACCCGGCTGGCTCCGGATCGGGGTCGTGATGCAGCGGACCCGGGCCTTCCAGACGACCACCGAGCTCCAGGGCGGACCCTTGGTGGGAGTCTCGATCTGGAAGCTCTCGGCGACCGCCTACCTCTTCGCGCCTGGCCAGGACGACCCGTTCACGGTGCTGGCGATCGCCGGGAGCTTCTAGGGCGCTGCCCCCCTACTTCTTCGCGGCCTTCACCAGCTTGACCGCCACCGCCTCGACGTAGGTGGCGAGCAGGTGGTCGCCGACCTTCAGCTTCTCGAGCTTCACCTCGGAGCCGGCCTTCACCTGGTGGAGCGTCCCGCCCGGTCCCTGGAAGACGACCATGCGGTTGGGCGCGTCGATGGCGGTGACCGTCACCGTGGCCTGGACGCCCGCCGCCATGACGCCTTCCGGGGCCTGGCTCGCGGGAGCGCGATCGGCGAGCGCCACGGCCGTCGGCGCGACCGCGGCCGTCCCGGCGGACTGGTACTCGAGGGCGAGACCCTGCTCGACGTCGACCTGGATCTCGTCGCCAACGGCGAACTCGGCGAGGCGCTGGACCTCCGGGCCGACCGTGAGGGTCTGGGTGGCTCCCGCCGCGTTCTGCAGCGTGACCTTGCGGGCGGCGAGGTCGATGGCCTTGATGGTGGCGGTGGCCTGGGCCCGGCGCGTCGCCGTGGCCTTGCCGGGAACCCCGGAGGGCTTCATCTCCACGAAGCCCGGGCCCGCGGGAGCGGGAGACTGGGCCTGGGTGGCGACGGCGGCGAGGACGGCGGCGAGGGATGCGATGATCTTCTTCATCTGGTGTCTCCGATCTAGAAGTGGAACTCGGGCGAGGCCAGCAGCTGCAGGCCGCCGATCCAGTACCCGTCGTACCCGCCGCCCTCGAGGACCACGTCGAGGCCGATGCCGAGACGGCCGGCGTTCAGGAACGAGGCGCCGCCGCCGATGCGGAAGGTGCCGCCGATCGTGGAGTTGGGGCCGATGAGCATGCCGCCGCCGATGCGGAAGCGGCCCACGGTGTCCTGGCTGGGGGGCCCGAACTTGGCGACGTAGTAGATCGTCGGCTCCCAGATGGTGACGCTCCGCGAATCGGTCACGTCCTGCATCCCGTTCCAGTAGGAGAGCGAGGCCGACCCCATGGCGACCGTGAAGCCCACGCTGAGGTTGTTCATGCCGCCCACGTTGAAGTCGATCTGGGGGCCGACCATGAAGGGGATGTAGCTGGCGTAGGACCCCGAGCTGCAGTTGTAGCCGTACCAGTAGTAGCAGTTGGCCCAGCCGGAGTTGTAGAAGCCGACGCCGAGGTTCACGCGCGCCACGTTGTTCCAGAGCTGGAGCGGCTGGACGGGCGGGGGCTGCTGCCCGGGCTGGGTGAAGGTGTACTGGGCCGACGCGGGCACCGCCACGGCGAGGGCGAGGGCGGCAACGGCGACGCGGATCGAGTTTCGCATGAAGTTCTCCTGGCGACCCGGGGTCGCGAGCGGGGCTGGGACGGGCACACCATCGGGGAAAACCGCGGCCCGTGCAACTCCTCATGCGGGGGGGGGAGTCAACCCGGAGTGGAAGGGCTCCCCCGTCAGCCGCCGACGCCGGCCGCGGCCTCGTCGATCCGCGCCCGGAGCGCGTCGTACTCCCGCACCACCGGGTACTGCGGGAACGCGTCCACCACGTTCTGCGGCGGCCGGAACAGGATCCCGGCGTGGGCCTCGGCGAGCATGGCGGTGTCGTTGTACGAGTCCCCGGCGGCGATGACCCGGAAGTTCAGCCCCTTGAAGGCCTTCACCGCGGCCCGCTTCTGGTCGGGCTGGCGGAGGTGGTAGGCCGACACGAAGCCGGCGGCGTCGGTCGAGAGCCGGTGGCAGAAGAGGGTGGGCAGGCCCAGCTGCTCCATGAGCGGCATGGCGAACTCGTAGAAGGTGTCGGAGAGGATGACCACCTGATATCGCCGGCGCAGGGAGTCGAGGAAGGCCCTGGCCCCGGCCTCCGGACCCATCTCCGCGATGACCTTCTGGATGTCCGGCAGCCCGAGACGGTGCAGACGCAGGAGGTCGAGCCGGCCGCGCATGAGCTTGTCGTAGTCGGGCTCGTCCCGCGTGGTGCGGCGCAGCTCGGGGATGCCGGTGCGCTCCGAGAACGCGATCCAGATCTCCGGGACGAGGACGCCTTCGAGGTCGAGACAGACGATCTGCACGTGAAGGACTCCCGCGGGGAAGGGGCGGCCGGTGCCGGAATGTAGCATCACCGCGGCAGCGGGATCTCCTGCCGTCCGACCAGCCCGGCCCGGTTGTCCACGTGGAAGGCCCGTTCCGGCACGAAGGCGTAGAGCCGCGCGCCCAGGACCTCGCCGAACCGGCGCCGGCCGGGTGCCTCCCGCCCCAGGAGCTCCTTCACGGCCGGGAACTTGCCGACGTAGGCGGCGAGGGCCTCCTCGGCCTCCGGTCCCTCCGGGACCTCCACCACGGCCCCCTCCATCTGGAGTCCCACGATGTCGCGCCAGTCGCCCCCGTCCCGGTGGACCGACCCGGCGCAGCGCCCTCCGGCGAGGGCCGCGGTCACGTGCCGGCTGCGCGGGCTGGAGAGGAAGTAGAGCCGGCCCAGGCGGAAGACGAAGTAGACCGGAGCCGACCAGGGATCCGGGTCGGAGGTGGCGAGGACCAGGGTTCGCTGCCCGTGGAGGATTCCGGCTGGCGTGGCGTCGGTCGTCCGGGTCATGGCTGGGGTATAAGTTTCCTACCATGACGCTTCGAGCGGCCGTCGCGATCGCCGTGTTGCTGCTGGCAGCGCCCGCCCGGGCCACCGAACCGGCCTCCCCGGGGGTCCAGAAGCCGCCGCCCGCCGCAGCCGAGCTCACCGTGCTCAATCGCCGGATCGCGACCTTCCGGGCACCGGTCCTGGGAGTGAGCCCGGAGGACCGGGTCACCCGCGCCCGCACCCGCATCGAGGAGCTGCTCGGGCGGCCCGGGAAGCACCTGGTGACCGAGAAGCCGACCCCCATCGGACGGGTGGTGAGCATCGACGGGGCGATGGCGTTCGTGGTGGTCCCAGAGGACGCCGACAGCCTCCAGGGGGAGGACTTCGAGACGGCGGTCGCGAGCGCGGTGCAGGCGGTGCAACGGGTCGTCGACGAGACCGAGGAGTCCCGCGACGTCCGCGCCCTCTTCCAGGGGTTCCTGTTCGCCCTCGCAGCCACCGCGGTCCTCGCCCTTCTCGTCTGGGGGCTCGACCGCATCCGGCGCGCCGCCGCGACGAAGCTCACGGCGCTGGCCGGGGCCCACGCCGGCAAGCTCCAGGTGGCGGGGGCGGAACTGGTCAACCGGGAGCGCCTGCTCGCGCTGGTCCAGTGGATCGTGAAGCTGGCGTACTGGGCGGTCTCGCTCCTGCTCGTCTACGAGTGGCTGGGGTTCGTCCTCGGGCGGTTCCCCTACACCCGGCCCTGGGGCGAGGGGCTCATCGCCTTCCTCTCCCGGCTCGTGGCGGGCGTCGTCGCGGCCGTCGTCGCCGCGGTCCCCGGCCTGATCCTCGCCGGCGTGATCTTCATCGGGGCACGCTTCGTCATCCAGATCCTCCGGACTGTCTTCGACCGGGTGGAGCGCGGGCAACTGGTCACGCGCTGGCTGGACGCCGACACCGTCCAGCCCACCCGGCGCATCGCTAGCGCCGTGGTCTGGATCTTCGCGCTGGCGATGGCCTACCCGTACCTCCCCGGCGCCGGAACCGAGGCGTTCAAGGGGATCTCGGTGCTGGTGGGCCTCATGATCTCGCTCGGGGCCTCCAGCGTCGTGGGGCAGGGGGCGAGCGGGCTCATCCTCATGTACACGCGCACCCTGCGAGTCGGCGAATACGTGCGCATCGGCGAGCACGAGGGCACGGTGGTGGAGACGGGGCTCTTCGTGACCCGCATCCTCACCGGCCTGGGCGAGGAACTCACGCTCTCCAACTCGATGGTGGTGGGCACGGTCACCAAGAACTATTCCCGCGTGGTCAAGGGACCGGGGTTCGTCCTCGACACGACCGTCACCATCGGTTACGACGCGCCCTGGCGGCAGGTGGAGGCCATGCTGCTCGAGGCGGCCCGGCGCACCGAGGGCGTCGTGGGCGAGCCTCCCTCGCGCGTCCACCAGACCGCGCTCTCCGACTTCTACGTCGAGTACCGGCTGGTGACCTACGCCGCGCCCAAGCGCCCGGTGCCCCGGGCACTCGTCCTCTCGGTCCTGCACGCGAACATCCAGGACGTCTTCAACGAGTACGGCGTCCAGATCATGTCGCCCCACTACCTCGGGGACCCCGCGCAGGCCAAGGTCGTCCCGAAGGACGGTTGGGCGCCCGCACCGGCACGGCCCCCGGTTCCGACCGGTGGCGGCGGGGGCTCCGAGGCAGCCTGAGCGGGGCCGAACGTTTGCGAACGGCCGTTCTTTCGCCACGGATCCGGGACGCCGCGTCTTCCCTGGGGCGTGCGACCGGCACGCCGCGTGCACTCGCAAGCGTCCATGAAGCTGAGCGAGTTCATCCGGACCCACAGCAAGGCCATCGTCGACGAGTGGGAGGCGTTCGCACGCACCATGCTCCCGGCCGCAGGCGCCATGAGCAGGGCCGGGCTCCGGGACCACGCCGGGGAGATCCTCGACGCCATCGTGGAGGACCTCGAGACCCCGCAGGACAGCGCCGAGCAATCGGAGAAGTCCATGGGGCGCGGGGAGGACCACCAGATGGAGGCCGTGGGCCTAACGCACGCGGCCCTCCGCATCGACGACGGCTTCACGCTCGGTCAGCTCGTCGCCGAATACCGGGCGCTCCGGGCGAGCGTGCTCCGGCTCTTCGACAAGGCGGGGGGCACCGACATGCGCCAGGTGACCCGCTTCAACGAATCGATCGACGAGGCGCTGGCCGAGGCGACCGATCGGTACATGGTCGTGATGAACCGGACGCGCGACCAGTTCATCGCCGTCCTCGGGCACGACCTGCGGAGCCCGCTCAGCGCCATCTTCATGTCCGCCGGCCTGATGACCAGAGGGGGGGACCCGGCCAGGATGGCGGCGCAGATCCTCCGGAGCGGGGAGCGCATGGCGCGCATGGTGGACGACCTGCTCGACCTGACCCGGACGCGCCTGGGAAGCGGGATCCCCATCACGCCCGGGCAGATGGACCTCGATGCCGTGTGCCGGGGGGTGGTCTCGGAAACCCAGGCGATCCACCCCGGTCGCAGGCTGGAGTACCAGGCGGAAGGCGACCTCCGGGGCAAGTGGGATTCAGGCCGGCTCGGCCAGGTCCTCTCGAATCTCCTGGGGAATGCGCTGCAGCACGGCGGACCGGACAGTCCCATCCGGGTCATCGCGCGGCCCGGGCGCGGGGAGGTCCTGATGGAGGTCCACAACGAAGGCAGTCCGATCCCGCCCGCCCTCCTGGCGAACATCTTCGAGCCCATGGTGAGCCACGCCCGGCAGGACGAGGAGATGAGGTCGACCAGCGTGGGCCTGGGGTTGCACATCGCCCGGGAGATCGTGCTGGCCCACGGTGGGACCATCACGGTGACGTCCACCGTCGACGGGACCACCTTCTCGGTGCGTCTGCCACACCGATCCGTCGCAACCCCTGCGCCGGTCGAACCGGCCGACCGGCAGGATGAGCACGATGCCACCGGAGGGCTGGTGGCCCCCGAGAGTGTGCGCCCCGCCTGAGCGGGACATCACGGCAGGGCTGAGCGCCTCGCCCCGCTGCCGCTGCTGGTGACAGTGCCGCGGATCGGCGTCGAAGCGCAGGTCCAGGGTGAGCCAGCCGTCACGCACCGTTCCGTGCCCCGGGGCGCGGCCCTGCGCCAGGGTGACCCGCAC
>DAIEMM010000375.1 GCA_027349605.1 Anaeromyxobacteraceae bacterium | reverse complement strand
TCTCGATGAGCCCGTGCGGCGGCGGGGGCCGGGAGGTCTGGAGGCCGAGGCGCCTCGCCCCGCGACGGACCGTGAAGCCGAGCACGGTGATGTTGACGAGGACGACGAAGAAGACCGCGTTCCAGATGGTGCTGGCGCCGGGAGCCCCGGCCAGCACGGGGACCATGGCCAGGATGATGGGCACCGCTCCGCGGAGCCCCACCCAGCCCACGTAGAGCCGCTCCGGCCAGCGGAAGCCGAAGAAGGCCAGCATGGGCACCACCACGAGCGGACGGGCCAGGAGCAGGAAGAGCCCCAGCGCGATGCCGGCGAGGCCGCTCTCGAGCAGGCTGGAGGGATTCCCGAGCAGGCCGAGCATGAGGAACATGCAGACCTGCAGGAACCAGGCGCCGGCGTCGTGGGCGTGGAGCACCCCTCCCTTGAAGGGGAGCGGCCCGTTGCCGATGAGCACCGCCGCGACGTACACGGAGAGGAAACCACTCCCGTGGAGCAGCTCGGGCACGCCGAAGGCGAGGAGCGCGATGGCGGTGGTCAGGACCGGGTAGAGGCCTCCCACCGGCAGCCGCACCTTCCCCAGCACCCAGCGTCCGCCCCAGCCGATGGAGAGGCCGGCCAGGAGCCCCACGCCGAGCTTGAGCACCACCATCAGCACCGTGCCCCAGCCGAGCGGCCGCCCGGTGACGAGCTGGGTGGTGAGCGCCTCGGTGAGGATCACCGCCATGGGGTCGTTCAGGCCCGACTCCAGCTCCAGGGTGGCCCCCACCCGGCGCTTCAGCTGGATGCCGCTCGACCGGAGGATCGAGAAGACCGCCGCGGCGTCGGTGGACGACACGATGGCCCCGAGCAGGAGGGCCTGCTCCCAGGGGAGTCCGAGCAACCGGGCGAAGGCGCCCACCAGCCCGGCGGTGGCCAGCACTCCCGCCGTGGCCAGCACGGCGGCCGGGGCCAGGGCGACGCGGAAGGACGCCGCCGGCGTGTTGAGCCCGCCGTCGAAGAGGATGAGCGCCAGCGCCACGGTCCCGAGGCGCCAGGCGAAGGCGTAGTCGTCGAAGGCGATGCCCAGCCCCTCGCGGCCGGCCAGCATGCCGATGGCCACGAACACCAGCCCCACCGGCATCCCCAGGCGCCGCGTCGCGCCGGAGAAGAGCACGCTGGCGGCGAGGAGGAGGCCGCCGGTCGTGAGGAGGAGCGCGGTGGAGAAGGGCTCGCCTGCGGGCACGACCCGGAGCCTACCTCCATACGGCCAGGAGCGAGAGTCCCCCGGCGGCGAGGATGGCGGCGAAGCTGATCACGACGATGCGGGCATAGCCCCAGCTGCCGAGCGCCACGGCCATGACGCCCTTCACCACCGTGTTGGTGAAGCCGGCCAGCACCACCGCCGTGGCCGCCACCGCGAGCGGCACCTGCTCCCCGGCCAGCTCGGCCATGGAGAGCGCGATGGCGTCCATGTCCGCGGTGCCGGCGACGAGCGCCGCCGCGTAGACGCCCGCCGACCCCAGGTAGTGGCTCGCCAGCTTGGACCCGGCCATCACCGCGGCGAAGATGAGCGCGAACTCGAAGGCCGAGGAGAGGCTCACCGGGTTCTTGAACTGGAGCGGCTCGCCGGTGCCCCGGGAGGCCGAGCGCCGGTAGAGGAAGGCGCAGGCGCCGAGCCCCACGGCGGCCATCGCCAGCATCGGGACGGCGAGCGACGTGGCCAGCGGGAAGTCCACGAAGGCCACCACGACGAGCACGCGCACGAACACGATCGACGAGGCGAGGACGACGGCCAGGGCGGCTGGCCGCTCGATGGCAGGATCTCCCTTCGAGCGCGACGACATCGCCAGGGTGACCGCGGTGGAGGAGACCAGTCCTCCCACGAAGCCGGTCACCGAGAGGCCACGCGCCGGGCAGAGCAGCCGCGTGGCGGCGTAGCCCACGAAGCTCAGGCCCGCGACGAGCAGCATCATCCAGCCGATGGTCCGGAGGTTGAGCGACCCCAGCGGGCCGAAATCCCGATCGGGAAGCCAGGGCACGAGCAGGAGCGCGACGATCAGGAACTTGAGGACGCTGACCACGTCCTCGCGGGAGACGCGCCGCATGAGGGGCTGGACGAGGGGCTTCGAGGAGAGGAGCGCGGTCACGCCCACCGCCGCGCCGAGGACGGTGAATACCCTCCGTCCTCCCTGCGGGATGATGTCGTGGGCGACCGAGAGGGCCCCGAGCAGGAAGGTGATGAGGAAGGCCACCTCGGAGGTCAGGCCGCGATCCGACCCGCGTCGGACCGTGTCGACGTAGGCGACCACGAGGAACACCACCACCGCGGCGAAGGCGACCACCACCACCGGGGCCCCGAAGTGGCGGCCGAGGAGGGTCGCGAGCGCACCGGTGAGCGCCACCAGCGGGTAGGTGCGGGCGCCGCCCAGGAACGACTCGGAGGCCTTGTGGGTGGGCGCCGACTGCTCGCGCTCCAGGCCGACGAGCAGCCCGGCCACGACGGCCAGTCCCAGCGAGAGCAGCGGTTCGTAGGGGTCCACGCGCGTCCCGGCTCGATCCTACACCGGGCGGGAGCGTTCACCGCGGGGACGCAGGGGCCCTCCGCCCCGGAAGGGACTCGACCATGGCGAAGGGCGCCGGCGGGCTCGGTTCCGCCGGCGCCCCTCTGTCCTCGACGGAGTCGCTACCGTCCCACCACGGTGGCGACCGTCGCGGTCGATGCCGTCGCACCGTACGCGTGCGGCGTGACGCCCGTGCCCGGCCCGGGATCGGCCGAGTATCCGTGGACGCCCATCTCGGAGAGGTCGAGCCCGTTCACCTCGTCCTCGGCCTCGACGCGGTTGCCGACGAGCTTTCCGATGACGAAGAACGCCAGCGCGGCCACCGGTGCGACCCAGAGGACGTTGGCGACGACGCCGATCAGGGAGGCGATGAACTGCCCGCTGTCTCCGTAGAGCAGGCCGGTGACGCCGTACGGGATGCCGTTCAGGCCCTGCCCGTAGACGCCGTTCGCGAAGATGCCGGTGGCGAGCACGCCGAACGCGCCGTTCACGCCGTGGACGGCGATGGCGCCGACGGGGTCGTCGATCTTGAGCACGGTGTCGATGAAGGTGGCGGCCAGGATGACGAGCACGCCGGCGATGGCGCCGATGAGCATGGCGGCCCAGGAGGAGACGAAGGCGCACGGGGCGGTGATGGCCACGAGACCGGCCAGCATGCCGTTCGCGAGCCAGGACGGGTCGGCCTTCCCGTACTTGATCTTGACGTAGAGGTAGGCGGCGAAGGCGCCGGTCGCGCTGGCGAGCATGGTGTTGGTGGCCACCACGGCGAGCCGGCCGTCCATCCCGGAGAGGGTCGATCCGGCGTTGAACCCGAACCAGCCGAAGGCCAGGATGAACGTGCCGATCATGACCTGCGGGATGCTCTGGGGGGCGATGGGGTTGACGCGCCCGTCGGGCCCGTACTTGCCGATGCGCGGGCCGATCATCTTGGCGAGCACGAGGGCCATCACGCCACCGGTCATGTGGACGACCGAGCTCCCCGCGAAGTCGACGTGGCCGTGGCCGAGGCCGAAGTTCGTGCCCATCGCGGCGAGCCAGCCGCCTCCCCACGTCCAGTTGGCGTAGATCGGGTAGATGATCGTCGAGATGACGAAGCTGAAGAGCACGAAGCTCGAGATCTTCCAGCGCTCCGCCGCCGCGCCGGTGGGGATGGTGCAGGTGGTGTCCATGAACACCATCTGGAAGAGGAAGGTCGCGGCCACGGCCGGCGTGAACATGGCGAGCGGCAGCCCGAACCCGCTCATGCCGAAGAGGCCGAAGTCCTTCCCGAAGACGTTGACGACGAACTCCTTGGTCAGCGTGGTCTCGCCGAAGGCGGAGCCGACGCCTCCCATCTGCAGGCCGAAGCCGATGAAGTAGAAGCCGATGATGCCGATGGCGTAGACGAGGAAGTTCATCCCCATGGTGTGCGCGGCGTTCTTGGCGCGGGTGAGGCCGGTCTCCACCATCGCGAAGCCGGCCTGCATGAACATGACGAGGAATCCCGCCACCATCGTCCAGACGATGTTGAGCGCGGTCTGCGTGTCGGCGAGGTTCTTCGCGAGCTCGCTGATCGTGGGTTCGACTGCCATCGTGATCTCCCTGTGGTTGGAGTTGACCGCTTCGCCTGCGCACCGAGCACGCGCCCGACCGCCCGACAGGGGGACCGTTTTCACCGGGCGTGCCGGGACGCGCGATCCCACGCGATCCGGGGAAGGTCCTCCGGGCGGGGGGCCGGTTGCCCGGAGCGCGAGCACCTCGCGCCTCCGATCTGACCGGATCGGCGGCAGCGGACGGGCGGCGGGTTGGGACGGGTGCGGCGTCGCGAGGCAGGGACCTGCTCAGGCCTCGAGCAGGTCGATCAGGTCCGACCGCACCGCTTCGCGGGCCACCGGGTCCGGAGCGGCGGCGAGCGCCCGCTCCAGGGTCTCGACGGCCTTGCGGCGGAAGCCCTTCTCCGCGTAGAGCGCCGCCAGGCTGCGGAGCGCCGGGAAGAAGTCGGACCGCAGCTCCACCGCCCGCTCGAAGGAGGTCATGGCCCGGAAGTGCTCCCCCTGGGCCCGCAGGGTCTTCGCCAGCTGGTGGTGGGCCTCGGCGGAGAAGGGGTCGGCCGCGATGGCCTCGTGGAGGGCCGACGCCGCCGCCTCCAGGCGACCGGCGAGCAGCAGCTCCTTTCCCCGCCGCAGCATGACCTCGCCCCCGGAGGGCTTCGCGGGTCCCCGGTTCGCGGTGGCCTCGAGCACCGACTCGATGCGCTGGACCACGTCGTCGAGCCGGAAGGGCTTCTCGATGTAGTCCTCGGCGCCGTAGGCGTCGCGCGCGTCCTGGGCGAACCGCCAGCCGCGGTAGACCGCGGTCATCATCACCACCGGCACGCCCCGGGTGCGCACGTCGGCGCGGAGCCGGCGGGCCACCTCGAAGCCGTGGATGCGCGGCAGCATCGCGTCGAGCAGCACCAGCGCCGGGCGGTGGGCGGCGATTCGCGCCAGGGCCTCCTCCCCGTCCGGGGCGGTCTCCACCTGGAATCCACGTGCGGAGAGGGCCCGGTCCAGGAGGGTGCGGATCTCGGGCTCGTCGTCGACCACGAGCAGCCGCCGCGCCTCGTGGGAGAGGTCGGACGGCTCCGGAGGGGCGGGCAGCTCGTGCGCCGGCGCCGGCTCGTCGACCACCACGAGGACCTCGTCGCCGTCGGGGAGGGAGAGCTCCACCGGCGTGGAGAAGGCGATGCCGCACCCCGGCGCCGCCTGGGCGCCTCGCCAGGCGGGCGCGCCCCGCTCCATCCCGCCGTAGGCGTCGACGATGGCCTTGCGGAGCGCCCCGGCGACGGCCAGGTAGGGGGAGATCTCCATCCCGGTGACGAAGCGGACCTCGGAGAGCACGCGGTTGGCGCTGTCGGGGTCGGCCACGGCCAGGTGGAGCCTTCCACCCTCCGTGGAGAGCGGGAGGATGTTGTCGGCCAGCGCCACCCGCGGCGGCACGAGCCGGAGCGCATCGGCCAGGATCTCGGAGCGCGAGAGGTCGACCCCCGGCCACCCGTGCCGCTCGGCCAGGATCGCGACCAGCGCCCCCTCGGTGGCCTCCGCGGCGGCGAGCAGCTCGCTGCAGAGCCGGGTGCCGCTGCGCTCGGCGACGGCCTCGGCGCGCATCACCGCCTCGGCGCACACCACCCCCCGCTCCACGAGCAGCTCGTGCGTCGGCCGTCCCATGCCCTACCCCACCGTGTCGGCGTAGGTCATGACGAGGTACATGATCGCCTCGACGCCCCCGGCGTTGCGGTAGGCGTGGGGTGCGTCGGCCTCGAACACCACCGCGTCGCCGGGGCCGAGCGCGTGGGTGCCGCCGCCGGTCTCGATCTCCACGGTGCCCCGGCTCACCACGAGGTTCTCCACGGTGCCGGGCGGGTGGGCGTCGGCCCGCTCGACGCCGCCCGGCGCCAGCCGGAGCTCGTAGAACTCCACGCGGCGCGGCTCGTCGAAGGGGAAGAGGGCCCGGGAGACGAAGGTCCCGTCGGAGGAGGCCAGCCGCTTGGCCTGGTCGGCCCGCATCACGTGGAACGAGGCGGTGGGGCGGCTGGTGATGAGGGCGCTGAACGGCACCTCCAGCGCGGTGCCGATCTTCCAGAGGACATTCACCGTGGGTGCGCTCTGGCCCAGCTCGATCTGGCCGAGCATGGCGCGGGAGACGCCCGAGAGCCTGGCCAGCTTCTCCAGCGACAGGTTGCGGCGGCTGCGGAGGCGGCGCAGGTTCGCGCCCAGCACCGGGGTCAGGTCGTTGCCCGCGGCGGGGTGGGCCCGCTCGTGGCCGGGGACCCGCGCGCCGCGGGGGCGCGCCCGGGGGCGCCGGGAGGCGGGAGGGTTCCTTGGAGGCATGACCGTTTATCCGTTCGGGCGGATGACCTTGTCAACCGCCCCCGGGGGGCGGCTCAGCGGTCCCGGTTCAGGGCGTCGGGGAGCTCGTTCGCCACCGGCCGGCCGTCGCCGCGCGGGAAGTGCTCCGCCAGCCTCGCGCCGACCAGGTCGATGGCCGCCTCGAAGCCCTGGCCGGGCGACCCGCGCCGCATGCCGTCGACGAGCGCGTCCACCGCCCGCTGCCACTCCGCGTCGCCCACCCGCGCGTGGATCCCCCGGTCGCCGATCACCACCGCCCGGTGCTCCCGAAGCGAGGCGAAGATCAGCACCCCGGTGCCTTCCCGGGTCTGGTGCAGGCCGTGCTCGAAGAAGGCCTGCTCCGCCCGGCCCGCCACGGCCTCCCGCTGGTGGCGCCGGCCCGCGAGCAGCCGCTCGACCGGGGCGAGACGTCCGGTGAACCACCCCACCACGCCGAGGAGGAGCTGGAAGACCAGCACCTCGCTGACGGTGGGGTCCCGCAACCCCATCTCCACCAGCGCGGTGGCCAGCGCCGCCCCGATCACCGCGGCGATCCAGCGCGCTTCCTCGTAGGGCTCGGAGCGCTCCACCACCACGGGCACGACCTGGCCGGTGCTGGCCGACTCTGCACGGCGGACCGCCGCGGCGATCCGCTCCTGGGTCTGCTTGGGAAAGTGGCGATCGAGTGCCATGTCTCGCTCCTCCCAGCTTCCCGAGGCGCCGCCGCCGCTGAAGCCGCCGCCCCCGCCGCTCCAGCCGCCGCCTCCTCCGCCGCTCCAGCCACCCCCGCCGCCGAACCCACCGCCCCAGGGGCC
>DAIEMM010000356.1 GCA_027349605.1 Anaeromyxobacteraceae bacterium | reverse complement strand
ACCCAGCACCAGCTCAAGGAAGGCCGAATGCGTGGAGACGTTCCCGCGGCTCGATAGTGGGAATCCCTGCGACTCCTTGATGAACTGAACCGCACCCAGCAAGCTCCGAAGCGCATTCCGGTAGCGCCGGTATGCCAGC
The DNA here is from genome assembly GCA_027349605.1 of Anaeromyxobacteraceae bacterium. GTDB lineage: Bacteria > Myxococcota > Myxococcia > Myxococcales > Anaeromyxobacteraceae > CAIOAK01. The sequence continues at coordinate 11,415 of DAIEMM010000356.1, read as the reverse complement.
GGGTCCTCGGCTACCAGGGCGGCGATCTTCTTCTTCCTCTGGCGTGCTTCGGCAGACGCGATCTCCGGGTGCGTCCCAGCGAAGAAGCGCTGCTCCTCAAGCTGCAGCTTGTCCCAGGGCGGGTTCCCCAGCACGACGTCGAACCCGCCGCGCGCGAACACCTGCGGGAAGGCCAGGTGCCAGTGGAAGAAGTGGTACTGGCCCGCCAGTTCCGCGACCGTCTTCACGGTGAGCGCCGGCGGCTGGCCCTGGCCGTCGCGGAGCTGCCTCCACAGGTCGTTCGTCGGCGCCGCCTCGACGATCGGGTCCACCTTCTTCGGCTCGGTCGGGGGCTTTGGCCAGACGAAGGCCGCGCACCATGCGTCGGCGACGAGCTTCTGGTGCGTGAAGGCGAGGGAGCGCTGGAGCCCTTCCCACTGCGCCTCCTTGCCGGCGACCTCCTCCAGGCTCGAGTCGGGCGCGGCCTCCAGCGCGGCGACCGCCCTTGCGACCTCGGCGCCCTCCGCTTCAGCCGGTTTGGACCAGAGCGAGTCGAGCCCGCGCTGCCCCGCGGCGGCGGCCTTGTTCCGCTTCTTGAGCAGGCTCGCCGTCTTCTTGTCGTCCCCCTCGATGGGCTCGAAGGCAGCGTCCGGAATGCCCTTCTTCATCAACTCCGGCGTCGCGCCGAGCAGGGCGTTGCCCCGCTGGATGTGGGAGTCGAGGAAGGAGAGCGGCCGGCCCGGCTCCACCGCCTCCATCCAAAGGCTCACGCGGCACAGCTCCACGGCCATGGGGTTCAGGTCCACGCCGAAGAGACAGCGACTCACCACCTGCCGGAGGGCGTGCCTGTACTCGGCCGCCGAGGGCGTACCTCCGGCCTGGAGCCGGGCCACGTGGACCGCCAGCCGGCGGGCTGCGGCGAGCAGGAAGTGTCCGCTCCCGCAGGCCGGGTCCACCACGGTGAGCCGCAGCAGCGCCTCGGCGGGGTTCTCAAGGTTCTTCGCGACGGTCTCCTTCACCACCGGCTCCAGCGCGCTGTCGAGCAGCACCTGGACCAGGCTGTCGGGCGTGTAGTAGCTGCCGGTGGTCTTCCGCGCGTTGCCCTTGGTCTCGTCGCCGGTGGCGAAGGCGAAGCCTCGGCCGTTCTCCGGGACGATGGGGACGAGCTCCAGGAGGCTCTCGTAGACGCTGCCCAGCTCCTCCGGCCCCATGTCGCGCCAGTTCACGCGCGAGAGGCCGGCCGCCTCCTTGAGCCAGGAGAGCCGGAAGACCGCGGTGAGCAGCGCCCGGTTCTCGAGCTTCGCGGCCTCGAGGTGCGGGCACTGGTCGGCGGCGAACAGGCCGCCCAGGGCCGGGAGCCCGAGGCGCGATTCGCCGGCCGCCACGCCGCGGAGCACGATCTCGAGCCCCTCCCACAGATCTCCGAAGCGGTCGTGGGCGCTCCGCTTCACCGCCCGGTCGCGCAGACGCCGCACGCCATACCCCTGCTCGTAGAGGCTCCGGGCGCGGTCGGCCGTGCCCTCCGGGTGCAGGAGGCCGCGCTCCTCGGCGGTGAGCAGGAAGATGAGCCGGTAGACGAGCCGGAGCAGCTCCTGGAAGTAGGCCTCCTTCGTGAGCTGTCCGCCCTGGAGGGCCGCTCGCAGCGGCTGGTTCTCAGGGTGGACAAGGAAGCCGCGGCCCAGGGCCACCAGCGCCTCCTCCACGCCGGTGCGCAGGTGCTCCCGGGCGCGCGTCCCCTCCTCGCGCCCGGCTGCCCGCCACCGCTCCAGGGGGCAGTCGGCCGGCGGGTGTTCGGCGTCGCCGAAGCGGGTCTCGTGGGCGATGAGCCACAGGGCGGCGAAGTCGGCGTACCGCTCCTCGCCGAACATCCGGCCGAGATCGGCCTCGATCCAGGCGGGTCGGGTCAGGCTGGCGTTGTCGCGCAGGACGCGGAGGGTGAGGCCGTCGGTGGCGAGGCCCCAGAGCACGCCCTGCTGGGCGTTCAGGAGCTCCTGGGCCAGGCCAAAGGCGCTGCGCCGCCGCCCACCGTCGCCGAAGGCGGGGGCGAGCGCGTCGAGGCCGGAGCCGGCCGGGGCGATCACCACCGGCACCCGCCCGGCCAGCGCCTGGTGGCCGATGGGGAAGGTCCGCCCCTCCAGCTCCACGGGAGCCGCCTTCTCCAGCGACGCGAAGCCGAAGGCCTCCTTCAGGAGGGCCAGGACGAAGCGCTCCGCCAGCGCCTGCGGCTCGGCCTTGGCCGCCATACCCGCGCGGAGGTCGGCCCAGTGGGCCTGGGCGATGCGCCAGTACCGGCCGATCTCGTCGCGGAGGGCCAGCCCCCTGGGGACGCGGTAGTCGGCCTCGGACTGCTGGCCCGCGTCGCGCTGCGCCGCGCGGGCCAGCCACTCGGGCGAGAGCAGCCCGCCCTCGATGGAGAGTGCCTCGAAGGCGATCTGCGTCTCGCGGGCCTTGACCCTCCGCCGGGCCCCGACCGGGGCCCGGGCGGAGGCCTTCTCCCTGGCGGCCATGGTCACTTCCCCCCCGGGAGCAGGACGAAGAGTCCGATGACGTCGGCCGGCAGGAGCGCCTTCACCGTCCAGGTGCCGCGTGCTCCCGACGCCTCGCGGACGCGCCGGTGGTCCTCGAGCAGCGCCTGCGCCCGGCGCTCGGCGAAGGCCACGAGGTCGTCTTCCCTGGCCTGGAGCCAGCCCAGCGCCTGGCCCACCTTGCGCTCGACGACGGCGGGCTTGGCGTCGGCCCGGGCCGCCGGCTGGAGGAGCGCCAGGGCGTCGAGCCCCTCGATGAGCCTCGGCGTCTCGCTGCCAGCCCAGCCGATGGCCGCTGCCTCCTCGACCAGTAGCGTGGACTGACCCTTGCCGCGCCCCCGACCCGACGTTAGCTGGTGGCGCAGCCGCAGGAGCGCGACGGTTGTCTGCTCGGCAACCCCGTTCACCCAGCAGCCCACGCGGCCGAGCACGCCCGGGTCGCCCTTCGACTCGCCGGGGGCGAGCCCCGCCTCGGCCAGCGTCCGCTCCAGCAGCGTCTCGGCCAGGATGGAGACCAGCGGGTGGCTGCGCATCACCGGGCGGCACCGGGCCGCCGGCGGGTAGGTGAAGTCGAGGTAAGGCGTGCCGGCGAGCCCCTCGGCCTCCAGGCGGTCGCGCAGGTCCTCGGGCAGGCCGGACAGGGCCGCCTTGAAGCCCCGCTTCCCCAGCGACTCCAGCCCCGAGCCGAACCGGGCCAGCGCCCGGTCGGCGAAGCGGCGGACGTCGTCGGCCGCGCCCAGGGCCGCCTTCGTGCGCTCCCACTCCGGGAGCACGTCGGCCGGCTTCAGGCGCCGCTGGGCGAAGACGGTCCGGCTGGCCTTGGCCCTCTCGGCGGCGTCGCGCCAGCTCTGGTCGATGACCTTGGCCTCGGGCGTCCCGCCGAAGTCGAGGACCCGCTGCTTCGCGTCCTTCTGGTGGCGGAGGAGGACCGCCTTCATGAGCGCCTGGGTGAGCGTGTGGCCCTCGTCCGGCAGGGGCACCGGCACGCCCAGCTCCTCGCGGATCTTCTCGGCCTTGCGCAGGATGACGTCGAGCACCGCGCCGTCGACCGGGTTGTTGGCGCCGTACATCAGCGTCGCGCGCACCACCCTGGAGCGCTGGCCGTACCGGTCCACCCGCCCCTCCCGCTGCTCGTGGCGGGTGGGGTTCCAGGAGAGGTCGTAGTGGACGACCGCGTCGAACTGCTCCTGGAGGTTGATGCCCTCGGAGAGGCAGTCGGTCGCCAGCAGCAGCCGTCGATCGGCCTCGCCGAGGAGCGCCACCTTCTCCTTCCGCTCGTCGGAGGTCAGCTCCCCCGTGACCACGTCCACGGCCACGCCGTCGAACTGGTCCTTGAAGTGGCGCCCCAGGTAGTGGGCGGTTGCGATGTACCGGCAGAAGACCACCGGGTTGAAGCCCTCGGCGATGAGCGACTTCAAGTGCGCGGCGAGCAGCTTCAGCTTGGGGTCGCCGGGCTGGCCGGTGAGCTTCTCGGCCTGGTCGATGAGGCCGGAAAGGACCTTGCCCTCGGCTGCGGCCGGGGGCTCCACGTCGTCCTCACGAAGGGCATCGGCGGCACCGTCGAAGAGCCGGTCGCGCAGCTCCTCTTCCTCGTCCCCTCCTGGGGCCGGCGCCTCACCGGCCCTGGTGCGCAGCGCCTGCGCCGCGGCCGCCGGGCTCGAGGCCACGCACCGCATCAGGGCGAGCGTTCCCCAGAAGTCGAGCCGCTGCCGCCGCTCGTCGCCACCGGCTGCCTCCACCACCCCGGCGCAGTAGTCGAGCACGGCCTCGAAGAAGGCCTCCCAGGCGCCGGTGAGCTGGTAGGTGAGCTCCTTCACCTCGCGCTTCGGGAAGATGCTGCCTTCCTTCCACTCGTCGATGTCCGGACGGCGCCGCTGCACGAAGTTCGCGGAGAGCTTCTCCCGGAGATGGTCGCGCTCCGGCCCCTGCGCCGTGGCCAGCGCCTCGTATCTGGGGTCGAGCAGGCCGAGCAGGTTGTAGAAGGCCCCCTCGTCGCCGCTGTGCGGCGTGGCGGTGAGCAGGACCAGATGGCGGGCGCGGTCGGCGGAGAGCCCCTTCAGGAGTTCGTAGCGCTGGTGGCGAGCCGCGCCGGTGGAGGCGCAGGTGTGGGCCTCGTCCACGATCACCAGCTCCGGGCAGGCGCGCAGGAAGTCGTCGCGCCGCCGGTCGCTCTTGATGTAGTCGAGGCTGACCACCGTGTGCGGGTGGGCGTGGAAGATGGAGTCGCCGATGGGCATCGACTTCTCCAGCCGCCCGGCGCTGGAGGCGGTGACCGGCACGGCTCGCAGGTTGAAGCGGTACTCGAGCTCGGTGATCCACTGGTCCACGAGGTGCGGCGGGCAGAGCACCGTGAAGCGCTCCACCTCGCCGCGGTCGAGCAGCTCGCGGGCGATGAGGGCGGCCTCGATGGTCTTGCCGATGCCCACGTCGTCGGCGACGAGGAGCCGCACCGGGTCCTGCTTGAGCGCCATGAGGAGTGGCACGAGCTGGTCGGCACGCGGCTCGACGGCGATCTGCCCGATGCTGCGGAAGGGACCGGCTCCCCGGCGCAGGGAGAGCAGGAGCGCGTCCCGCAGGAGCAGGGCGGCGTCCTGGCCTCCCCGCTGCTCGGCGGTGGGGCGCGGGAAGGTGGCGCCGGTGACCGGCTCCACCTCCAGCGGGAGGTGGATGACCGCCTGGTCCTCCTCGGAGCCGGAGATGGGACGGAGCTTCAGCGTCTCGGCGTCGCTGCCGGCGAGCACGATCCACTCGCGCCCCCGCGCGCGGACCAGGCTGCCAGGTGTGAAGGGGAGCTGGGGCGTGGTCATGGTCCGAGAAGCCTGGCGAGGGTGGCGAACGGCTCCGCCCACGAAGCCTCGTCCTCGCCGAAGCGGACGAGGTCGAAGCCGAGGTCGCGGACCCGGCCGGCGGTGGCCTCGTCGAGCGGCCCGACGGCGGCGGCGGCATAGCTCTCCCGCCACACGAGCGGCAGGGTGGCCCCGCCGTCGACGAGGGGCTGCGCGTCGGGGCGAGGCAGGCCCCGGGCCGCGGCCCCGGCGAGCCAGCGGCCCAGGGGGCCGTCGGCCGCGGCGGGAGGCGGCGCCAAGGGCGTGCTGACGGCTTCCTCCGTCCCCACGAGCCCGCTGGTGTGGGCATGTGCCAGGCGGAACAGCAACGCCCGGGCTTTCGGATCTCGCCGGTCGAGGGCCTCGTGGTCCGGCTGGTTGAAGTAGGACATGAGGCAGCGGTAGCAGGCGGCGACGCAGGCGGTCCCCGCCTCGTCGAGCAGGAGGGTAGCCTCGGAGGGGAGGCCGTTCTGCATGTCGAAGTGCATGATCCGCAGCGCCGCAAGCGCGATGTCCTGAACGATGGCCGGCTCGGCGACGAGGCGCGTGAGCACGCCGGCTCCGCCCTCGGTGGCCTCGTAGATCAGGAAGCCGTTCCGGGCGTCCTTCGAGGGCATGGGTTCAGCCAGGATTTCCCCCTCCTCGAGCTGGAAGACCGCCTCGATGCCGCGCACGAAGGCGTGCTGCAGGGTGGTCAGCGTCCCCTGCTCCAGGCCGGGCTCCACGGCCTGGACGAGGAGCGCGTTCTTGTGGTCCTCGACGCTGGGGACGATCCACTGGCGGGCGGCCTTGGTCGGATCGGAGACCTCCTCGTCCTCGTCTTCGTTCTTGGCCCAGTAACCAGAGACCGGGTCGATGCGGAAGCCGAGCTGCCGCTTGTTGGCCCGACGGCGGAGTCCCTTGTTGAGCCGGGTGATGGTCGCGCCCGGGCCGTAGGCCAGGCGCAGGATGTCGCCGCCCTCGTCCGAGGCCACGCCATTGCGAACGTCGACCCGGCCGTCGCGCTCCGCCCACTCGAAGGTGGTCTGGAGCTCGAAGCCTTGCCGCTGGCGCTCCTCGTCGTTGGCGGTGATGCGCTCGGCCTGGCGCGTGGCCACGTTCTCGATGCGGAAGACGTTGTTCACCAGCTCGGCGTCGCCCAGGGAGGCCCCGCAGGCGTGGCAGGTGGAGCGCTCGGGCGTGAAGTGACCGCCGCCGCATACCCGACAGATCCGCACCGACTTGGTGGGCAGCTCGGCCGTCGACGTGGTCGAGTCGACCCCGGAAAGCGACAGCATGGCACGCTCCACGCGGTAGGCGCGCCCCTCGTGGTAGACGAGGCTCCGCGGGCCGAACTCGGAGAGGGCCAGGAACCGCGGCCGCTGGAGGAAGGTCTGCTTGCCCCCGGACCCGTCCGTGGAGGCGGGCACGTAGGCCATGAGAGGCAGCCGCGGGAAGTTGTAGCCCGGGAGGAAGCCCTCGGTGGCGAGGTAGCGGTAGGTGTAGAAGTCGCTCGAGAGGCTGTTGGTCCCCTGCTTCAAGAGGGTCATCTGGTCGAGCGCCTGGAGGTACCGGCTCTTGGCCGGGCGCTTCTCCTCGGGGCGCGCCGTGTGGCTGCTGAGGATCGCGTTGGCGGCGGCCATCTGCGTCTCGGCGGCGAGGAGCAGGTCGCGCCAGCGGTCGAAGGCCTCGTCGAACCGGCGCAGCGCGCTCCCCGAGACCTCGGCCGCGAAGGCGTCCCGACCCGGGTACCAGGGGGCCGCGTCCTTGGTGAGCGCGTCCTGCAGCAGGTCGAGCACCGCGGCGATCCGGGCCGTGGCCTCCTGCACGACGGCGGGCCGGTCCATGGGCCCGCGGACCTCGGGGCGGAGCGGCCGCTCGCGGTCGTCCAGGACCAGCAGGTTGGCGATGGACTGATCCAGGGGCTCCTGCGTGCAGGCAAGCCAGACCGCCTGGAGGTGGCTCTCCACCAGCTCCTGGTTGGCGAGGTCGAGCAGCGGCGGGCGCACGACGCCGTGGACCATCTGCTTGGGGTCCCGGAAGAAGTACTGATCGTGGGGGCTCAGGGCGGCGCAGTAGGTGAGCACCAGCGCGGCCTGGCCGCTGCGGCCGGCGCGGCCGCTGCGCTGGGCGTAGTTGGCGGGCGTCGGCGGGATGTTCCGGAGGTAGACGGCGTTGAGCGCGGAGATGTCCACGCCCAGCTCCATGGTGGGCGAGCAGAAGAGCACCGGCAGGAAGCGGCTCGTCTCGCCGAGCTCCCGCAGGCCGCCCTCGCCGTTGGCCAGCTCCTCCTGCTCCTTTTCGCCGTAGCGGAAGCGTTTCTCCCGCACCTGCCGCTTCTCGTTCTCGACCTGGGCGGTGTGCTCGCGGGCCTCGAAGCCGAAGAGCGGATGGCCCGGGAGCCGGAGCAGCTGGGCGAGGCCTCCATAGAGCGCCTTGAAGAAGGCGTTGGCCGGCCGGTCGACCTTGGCCTGCTCCTCGGGCGTGGCCTTGCGGAAGACGATGGCCGAGTCGACGAGTCGCCAGCCCTTCTGGTCGTCGAAGGGGGTCACCTCCAGCGTCACGATGCCGAGCTCCTTGGCGGCCGACAGCAGCGCCAGGACCAGGTCGTCGAAGTCCTTCGTCTTCATGGCCCGCACGGCCGACGAGCCCCACAGTTCCGAGTCCCGCAGGGTCTTGCCCAGCGCGGAGCGCGCACCGCCCCGGGCGATCAGCTCCTCGTCCCGCAGCGAGACCGAGCCGCGCGAGGGCGGCGCCACGAAGAGCCAGCGCGAGCGGCGGGGCTGCTCCCCCTGGCCGAAGCCCCAGGGGGCACGCAGGCGGGAGCTGGAGCGCCCGAGAAGCTGCTCCACTCCGGTCTGCTCCAGCACCTGGCTCTTGATGGCCATCCACTGGCGCAGGTGATCGAAGAGCGCGTCGTAGACCCGGGCCCGGACCTCGGGCTTCGCGTACTTCAGGACGTCGGGGGCACCGGCGAAGAGCTTCTCGTCGGTGGTCAGCTCCTCCATGCCGCGGTAGTCGATGGCGAGAAGCCCCAGCTCTTCCAGGTTGGGGTTGGTGTAGCGCCAGCCGCGCCGCTGGTCGAACCAGACCCGGTAGGCGAGCACGTCGCGCAGCGTTCGCTCGGCGTCCTCCAGGTTGATGCCGCGCAGGGCAGGGTCGAGCAGCCACTCGGCGCGGATCTCCGGGTTCCTGGCGTCGAAGCCCAGCGCCCGCTGCTGCGCCTCGCCGAGCTGCTCGGCCCGCAGGCCGGCCGGGCCCGCCGCCTCGAGCGCCCCCAGGAAGCCGGCGCGGAGCAGGCTCACGAAGAGGAAGTCGTTGAAGTGGCCCGCCTGGAGGGCGGCGTCCTGGCGATTGTCCGTGAAGCCCAGCAGCTTGCGCTTGAACGGCTCCAGGCCCGATCGCCCACCGTGCATCCAGCGCAAGGCGCTGGCGGTGAGTACCGTGGTGGCGGAGCTTCGCCCTTCGGCCGAGAGCGAGGCCAGGCGGTTCCGGTCGCGGGCGGCGGAGCCCTGGATGTCCCGGCAGCGCAGACAGAAGCGGAACTTGCCCGGAAGGAACCAGGCGCGCAGGCCCGAGCCCGCACGTCCGTCCGGCTCGACGAGGAACTCCTGCGCCCGGTACTCGCGGTAGTGGCGCTTCAGCCGGAGGGTCCCCTTGGGGTCCGGCTCGAGCCAGGCCTCCGGGTAGTCTTCCTCTCGGTTGGTGAAGTCGAAGTCGCCGTCGGTCGGGCTCAGGGTCAGGAACCCGAACTCGACGGGGTCGTCCGGAGCCTCGTCGGCGACCTTCGGCGGGGCCCTGCCCGCCGGCGATTCCTCGGGGTCCTTGCGGATGGGCGCGTCGTCGATGTCGCGAGCCCAGAAGCGCCTTGCTCCGGCCTCGGGCTCCAGGCGAACCGGGTGGTACTCCTGGCCACACTTGCGGCAGAAGTGGACCGCGTACAGCCGCTTGCCCTCGTGCCCGGGCAGGAAGACCTGGCCCTCCACGGTGACGGTGCGCTGGCCGGGCTTCTCCAGGGTCACGTAGGCGTGGCCTGCCCCGGAGATGAACTGGTGGAGCTTGAAGGCGAAGAAGCTTCGCTCGCTCGCGCCCGGCTTGCCGGTCCGCTGGGCCTCTGGGACGCTGGAGACGAGGAGCAGCTCGCGCAGGGCCTTGCGGCATGCGTCGGCGTCACGGCCGCTGTCGCGGGCGAGCAGTTCCACGGCCTCCGACACCGCGAGCGGCTGGGCCCGTTGCCACCTCTGGTCTACCTCGTTCCACTGGATGCCGAGTCGCGTCTCCACCCAGATGGCGAGCGGGTTCTTGCGCAGCTCGGCGTCGGTGACGCTGGCCTTGAGGCCCGCGTCGATGGCCCGCGGCAGCGCGGCCAGGAGCCCGGCCTCGTCCAGGCTGGCGTCGGTGCTCCGGTCGAGCGTCTCCCCGATTACGCTGGACGCCGGAATGGGAACCGCGAAGAGCTTTGAGGCGACCTCGGCGACGACCTGGTTCCGATCCTCGGCGGAGCCGCCGCTCGCCATGGTCGCCGAGGTGCCCACGCACTGGAGCTTCCTGGGGGCGAGCTGCTCGCGGACGCGGCGGACCAGGAGCGCCACGTCGGCCCCCTGTCGCCCGCGGTAGGTGTGCAGCTCGTCCAGCACCAGGAAGTCGAGCCCCCGGCAGTTGGAGATCACCTTGCGGTCGAGCTCGTCCTGCCGGGTCATCAGCAGCTCGAGCATCATGAAGTTGGTGAGCAGGATGTCCGGCGGGCCGTCCGCGATGGCGCGCCGCTTCTCCGCGTCCTCCTGCCCGGTGTAGCGGGCGAAGGTGACGGGGGCGGGTCCCTCGACGTTGGCGAAGTACTTCTTGAGCTCCTCCTCCTGGCTGTTGGCCAGCGCGTTCATCGGGTAGATGACGATCGCCCGCGTGCGCTTCTCGCCGCCCGACCGATTCTGTCGGAGCACCGCGTCGACGATGGGGATGAAGAAGCAGAGCGACTTGCCCGACCCGGTGCCGGTGGTGACGACGTAGCTCTCGCCGTCGCGCGCCAGGGCGATCGCTTCCTGCTGGTGCCGGTACAGGGGAAGCGGCGCGCCGCGCGGGGCCTCGGGTGTCTGGTTCCAGCGGAAGACGGAGGCGCAGGCGGGATCGAGCAGCCCCTCGTCAACGAGCTTCTGGACATCGGTGCCGCGCCGGTAGTTGGGGTTGATCTGGATGAGCGGCTCGGGCCAGTAGCGGTCGCCCGAGTAGATGCGCTCGATCTGGCTGCGGATGTCGTCGGCGAAGATCGTCGTGAACGACGTCGCGAACTGCTTGTACTCGCCGACGACGGTGTCCCGCAGAGAGAAGGCGTCCATGAGGCCCCTTGGGCGCAAGGGACGGCCGCCTGCCGTGCCACTCGCGCCGAGGGTGAATCGTACCTCACCCGCGGACAATCTGGCCGGATCCCGGGCCGTCTCTCCCCGGGGCCGGTGGGGACGCGGTCGGGGTCGGGGTCGGGGTCGAGGTCGGGGTCGAGGTCGGGGTCGGGGTCGGGGTCGATGTCGCGGAGAGGCTCATGGCTCGGCTCCTCCCCTGCGGGTGAGAGGAGCCTCGCCATGAGCCACACTCCGCTTCGTCCCGTCACTCCGCAGCCCTCGAACCCGCCCGTTCCCACCGCCGCGCTACCGCCCACGACCTCGATCCTTCCCCGCCTCCCCCACCACAAGCTCGTCGCCTACACCGTCGCCCGCGACCTCGTCGTCGCCGTCCGCGCCGCCTCCATCCGCGGAGCGAACCTGCGCGACCAGGCGCTCCGCGCGGCCCAGAGCGCGGCGCTCAACTGCGCCGAGGGCGCCGGGCGCGTCACGCGCGCCGACAAGGCCCGCGCCTTCGCCATCGCCCGCGCCGAGGCGGTCGAGGCGGCGGCGGCGGTGGAGATCGCCGCGCTCTGCGGCGAGGCCGCTCCGGAGCACCTCGCCGAGGTCCTCCGCCTCGCCGACAGGCTGGTGGCGCTCCTCACCGGGCTGGTGAGGTGAGGGCGCGCAGCATCCGCTTCACGCGCAGGCCCAGCGCCTGGATGGCGTCGGCGTCGGCCGCCGCCACGGCGCCGAGGCAGGCAGCCAGGTCCACGGCGGCGACGGCCTCGTGCA
>DAIEMM010000338.1 GCA_027349605.1 Anaeromyxobacteraceae bacterium | reverse complement strand
AAGGTGGACGGCACCGGCGTCTTCGGGATCGACGTCCGGCTGCCCGACATACTGGTGGCGGCGGTGGTGCGGTGCCCGGTCCCGGGGGGAACGGTGAAGAGCTTCGACGCGGCGCCGGTGAAGGCGATGCCGGGCGTGGTCCAGGTCCTCCGGATCCCCTCCGGCGTCGCGGTCCTGGCGACGGACACCTGGTCGGCGCGGCAGGCGGCCGACCGGCTGCAGGTCGGCTGGGACGAGGGTGCGAATGCCGGCCTCGACTCGGCCGCGCTCCTCGCGGCCTACCGCGCCGCCGCGGCCGGGGAGGGCAAGAGCATCCGCAGCGAGGGGGACGCCGCGAAGGCGATCGCCGCCGCCACCCGGAAGGTCGAGGCGACCTACTTCGCGCCGTACCTGGCCCACGCCACCCTGGAGCCGCAGAACGCCACGGCCCACGTCACGGCCTCCCGGTGCGAGGTCTGGGCGCCGACCCAGGGACCCGGCGTCGCCAAGGAGATCGCCCGCCAGATCACCGGCCTGGGATCGGACGAGATCGTGGTGCACACCACGATGATCGGCGGTGGGTTCGGGCGGCGCATCGCCCAGGATTTCGTCGCCGAGGCCGTCTGGTGCTCCAGGGCGGTGGCGAAGCCGGTGAAGGTGGTCTGGTCCCGCGAGGACGACTTCCACCACGACATCTACCGGCCGGCGGCGCTGCACGTCCTGCAGGGCGCCCTGTCGGCCGACGGGAGCCCCGTCGCCTGGAGCCAGCGGATCGTCACCCAGTCCATCATGAAGCAGGCGTCCGGCGAGCTGGTGAGCGCGACCCTGCCGTTCTGGGTGCCGACGCCGGTGAAGCGAGCCGCGGCGAGCATGGCGGGCTGGTACCTGGGCCGCGCCGACGAGTCCGCGGTCGAGGGCGCCGACACCCTGCCTTACGCGGTACCCAACCTGTCGGTGCAGTTCATCGCCCAGGACCCGGGCGTGCCGGTGGGCTTCTGGCGATCGGTGGGGCACTCGCATACGGCCTTCGCGGTGGAGAGCTTCGTCGACGAGCTGGCCCAGGCAGCCGGGAAGGACCCGTACCTCTTCCGGAAGGGGCTCCTGGCGGCCGCGCCGCGCAACCGCGCCGTGCTCGACCTCGCCGCCGCGAAGGCCGGGTGGGGCGGCGCCATTCCCCCGGGGCGGTTCCGGGGGATCGCCCAGCACGCCTCCTTCGGCAGCTTCGCCGCGGCCGTCGTCGAGGTCGAGGTGAGCGGCCGGGCCATCGCGGTGAAGCGGGTCGTCATCGCCTTCGACTGCGGACGGGTGGTGAACCCGAACCTGGTGGCCGCGCAGCTCGAGGGCTCGGTGGTCTTCGGCCTCGGCGCGGCGCTGAAGCAGGAGATCACCTGGAAGAAGGGGCGGGTGGAGCAGTCGAACTTCAACGACTTCGACCTGCTCCGCATCGACGAGTGCCCCGCCCTCGAGGTCCACCTCGTGCCGGGCGACGGACCGCCCACCGGAGTGGGCGAGCCCGGCGTCCCGCCCATCGCGCCCGCGGTGGCGAACGCGGTCTTCGCGGCGACCGGGCAGAGGCTGCGCAGCCTGCCGCTCGTGCTGGCCGGGTAGGCGGGCCGGCCGCGAACCGGTTCAGCGCCCCTGGGAGGGAGCCTTTCCTGCCGGGGCCGCCTTCGCCTTCGCCGGGTCCCGCCGCGCCAGGATCCGCTCCATCTGGTCCATCGTCGCGTTCATCTCGGCGATGGCGGCGTCGAACGGGGCCGACGTCGTCATGTCCACGCCCGCGTCGCGCAGGAGGTCGATGGGGTATTTCGAGCCCCCGGCCCGGAGCATCGCCAGGTAGGCGTCCCTCCGCTTCGTGCTCCCGGACCCCGCCTCCTCGCGGATGCCCTTGGCGATCGCCGTGGAGGCGACCAGGCTCGTCGCGTACTGGTAGACGTAGAACGGCCTGTAGAAGTGGGGGATGAAGGCCCACTCGACGCCGATGAGGTCGTCCACCTGGGTCACGCCCTTCGCGTGGCCGTAGTAGTCCCGGACGATGTCGAGGTACAGGGCCGTCAGGTTCTCCCCGCTGATGGGCTCGCCGCGTTCGGCCTTCTCGTGCATGGCGAGCTCGAAGTCGGCGAACTGGGTCTGGCGGAAGAGCGTCCCTCGCAGGCCGTCCAGGTAGTTCCCCAGGAGCGCGAGCCGGGTCTCGTCGTCCTTCGCCTTCCCGAGCATGTAGTGGAAGAGCAGGTTCTCGTTGAGGGTCGAGGCGACCTCCGCGACGAAGGTGGGGTAGTCGTAGGTCGCGTACGGCTGGGACTCCATGGCGAAGTAGGTGTGCATCGAGTGGCCCGACTCGTGGGCCAGGGTGGAGAGATCCTCGTACTGACCGTTGAAGTTGAGCAGCTGGTAGGGGTGCACGCCGTACACGCCGGTCGAGTAGGCGCCCGACCGCTTGCCGGTGGAGGGGAGGTAGTCGGTCCAGTTGCTCGCGTAGCCCGTGCGGAGCGCGGAGACGTAGTCGGCCCCGAGGGGCGCGAAGGCCTCGAGGGTGATGGCGCGGGCCTCGTCCGGGGTGAACTCGAGGCCGACGTTCCCGACCATGGGGACGTAGAGATCCTGGTAGCGGAGCTTCTCGACCCCGAGCATCCGGCGGCGCAGCTCCAGGTAGCGGTGGAAGGTGGGCAGGCTCCGCCGCACGTCGGCCACGAGCTGCCGGTACACCGCGGGCGGGATGTTGGCGTCGAAGAGCGAGGCCTCGAGGTCCGACCCGAAGTGACGGACCTTCTTCTGGAAGACGAGGGCCTTCACCTGTCCGTCGAGCGTGGCCCCCATCGTGCGCGAGTAGGCCTTCAGCGCGCCGAAGAAGGCGGCGAAGACCGCGTCGCGGTCGGCCGGGTCCCGGGACGCTCGCGCGAGGCCGTAGCCCGAGGGGTCGAGGCGCACCTCGCCGGTCGTGAGCTTCACCGTCGGCCACGGGAGGTCCGCGTTCGTGAGGATGCCGTACACGCTCCCCCCGGTCCCGGAGAAGGCCTGTGCCTCGGCGACGATGCGCTCCTCCGGGGCCGCGAGCGTGTGGGGCTTGGCGCGGAGCACGTCCTCGAGGAAGAAGCGGTACGGGGCCAGCCGGGGCTCCGAGGAGGCCCACGCGCGGACCCTGGCCGGGTCGAGGGCGAGGATCTCGGGCCGCACGAAGGAGGTGGACGCGGCGATCTCGACGGCCACCTGCTGCGCGGCCTGGCGCATCTCGCGCGGCCCGGCGGCGCGGACGTCCTCGTCGGAGAGCGAGGCCGCGTACACGTACAGTCGCTCCAGGTCCCGGCTCAGCGCGAACATCGCGTCGAGCCCGTCGGCGAGCGCCGCAGCCGAGTCGCCGAGGTGGCCGCGGTGCGAGGCCAGCGACGGGGCGCGCTTCGCGAGGTCGGCCCGGGCGGCCTGCCAGGCCGCCTCCGACGGGTACAGGTCGGCGAGCTTCCACTTGTAGCGGTCGGGGACCTGGGCCCGATCGGCGGCGTGCGCGGCGGGTGCGGCGAGGGCGACCGCGAGGGTGAGTGCGAGGGCAGGGGTGCGGGACATGGGTGGCTCCACCAGGCTGCGGTTGACGAGCGAAGACTACTACCGCTCCTTCCACACCGGCGCACGTTTCGCCCGGAAGGCGGTCACCCCTTCGACGGCGTCCTCGGTGGCGGCCAGGGTGGCGAACAGGTCGTCCATGGCGTCGAGCCCCTCCTGGTAGGGGAGGTCCTGGAGCCGGTTCAGGCCCTCCTTGCCGATCTGCAGGGCCAGGGGGCTCTTGGACGCCAGCCTGGTGGCGAGCTCGAGGGCCTCGTCCATCAGCGCGTCGTCGGGGACCACCTTGTTGACCAGGCCGAGCGCCATGGCGTCCGCGGCGCTCATCGTCTCGCCGGTCAGCACCATCTCGAGCA
>DAIEMM010000325.1 GCA_027349605.1 Anaeromyxobacteraceae bacterium | reverse complement strand
CGACGGCGACGGCCACGGCGAACGGGAGGAGGCGCTTCACGGGCGGCATGGTACCAGGGGCGGCCCCCGGCGAGGCCGGTTAAGCTGCCCCGGTGACGGAATCGCGCATCGAGATGGCCCGGGCTCGCGCTCGCCTCCAGGCCGCCGTGCGCGCCCACCTCTCGGCGCGCGGCTTCGACGAGGTGGAGACCCCCTGCCTCGTCCCGGCTCCCGGCATGGAGCCGCACATCCGGGCCTTCGAGGCGCCCTTCGTGCCCGAGGGCGGTGGCGCGCCCCGCCCGCTCTGGCTCCACTCCAGCCCGGAGTACGCCATGAAGCGGTTGCTCGCCGACGGATTCGAGCGGATCTTCCAGCTGTCCCGGGTGTTCCGCAACGGCGAGGTCTCCGACACGCACAACCCCGAGTTCACGATGCTCGAGATGTACCGGGCCGGCACCGACCACCGGGGCATCATGGAGGACCTCGAGCAGGTCGTGGAGGCGGGAGCCCGCGCCCTTCATCCCACCGGCGGCACGCGCCTGTCCTGGCGTGGGAACACCGTCGACTGGGCCGGCCCCTTCGAGCGGGTCCGCGTGGCGGACGCCTTCGCCCGCGCCGGGGTGGACCTCGAGGCCTGCGGCGAGGATGCCGGGCTCCTGCGTGCGGCCGCCCGCGCCCGGGGCATCGACGCCGGCCCGGACGGGGAGGGCTTCGACGACGCCTTCTTCCGCGTCTTCCTGGAGGCCGTCGAGCCCGGCCTGGGTCTTTCACGTCCCGTGTACCTGACCGACTGGCCGGCCTCCATGGCCGCCCTCTCGCGCATCCGCCGGGACGACCCGCGCTGGGCCGAGCGCTTCGAGCTCTACGCCGCGGGGCTCGAGCTCGCGAACGGCTTCTCCGAGCTCAACGACGCCGGGGAGCAGCGGCGCCGCCTCGAGGAGGAGCAGGCGCTCCGGCGGCGGCTCGGACGCCCCGTCTACCCGCTCGACGAGCGCTTCCTCGAGGCGGTGGGGCGAATGCCCGACGCCGGCGGGGTGGCGCTTGGGATCGACCGGCTCCTCATGCTCCTCACCGGGGCCGGGGGGATCCGCGACGTCCTGCTCTTCCCCGCCGAGGACTTCCTCGCCGCGGCGGGCGCCGTCACGGAACCCGGAGCACCAGGCACTTGAGGTAGCGGCTCTCCGGCATCCCCAGCCGCTCCGGGTGGTCGCGGCCGGCCCCGCGCCGTTCCAGCACCTGGACGGCCCGCCCGGCGTCGTGGGCCGCGTCCTGCACCAGCTCCTCGAAGGCCTCGGCCGACACGTGGTAGCTGCACGAGGCGGTGACGAGCACGCCCCCTTCCCGCAGCGACTGGAAGGCGCGCAGGTTCACCTCCTTGTAGCCGCGGCGAGCCGCGTCCACCGAGGTCTTGTTCTTCGCGAAGGCGGGGGGGTCGAGGACGATGGTGTCCCAGGTCCGCCCCTTCTCCGACTCGTCGCGCAGGAGGTCGAAGGCGTTCCTCTCCTCCACCCGGACGTTCCGGGCGTCGTTCAGGGCCGCGTTCTCGCGGAGCATGGCGGCGGCCCCGGGCTGCATCTCCACCGCGACGACCTCGTCGGCGTGCGCCGCCATCTGGAGCGCGAAGCCTCCGGCGTAGGAGAAGCAGTCGAGGGCGCGGCCGCGCGCGTACTCCCCGGCGCGCAGGTGGTTCTCCCGCTGGTCGAGGAAGGAGCCGGTCTTCTGGCCGGCGAGCAGGTCGAGCCGGAAGCGCACCGCGCCCTCCCGGACCTCCACCGGCCCCGGATCCGCGCCCAGCACCGGCCCCTTCACCTGGGGGAGCCCCTCCAGCTCGCGGACCCGGACGTCGTTGCGCTCCAGCACGGCGCGCAGCCCGAGCTCGCGGGAGAGCAGGGTGGCGAGCAGCTCCTTGCGCCGCTCCGTCCCGGGCACGAGGGTCTGGATCACCCCCACGTCCCCGTAGCGGTCGGCCACCAGCCCGGGCAGGAGATCGGACTCCCCGTGGACGGCGCGCCAGAGGGTCTCCTCCCCGAAGGCGCGACGCCGCAGCGCCGCCGCCGAGGCGATGCGGCGGGCGAAGAAGTCGTCGTCGACCGGCTCCTCGTCGCGGGTGAGGAGGCGGATGGCGATCTGGGAGCGGTCCGACCAGAAGGCCTTCCCCTGGAAGCGGCCGCGTCCGTCCACCAGCGCCACCACGTCGCCGCCGGCCGCCCGGGGCGGCGTGGCCACGTCCGAGCGGTAGACCCAGGGGTGGCCCCTCTGGAGCCGGTCCACCCCCTTGCGGGAGAGGACCGCGATCGGCTCGGCGAATGGGTTCACCAAGGGTCTCCGTTCACTTCGCGCGAAGGTACTGGCGGGGCCACGGCCCCTCGGCCCCCAGCTCGCGCGCGGCGCGCAGGGGGAAGTGGGGGTCGCGCAGGAGCTCGCGGGCGAGCAGGACCAGGTCGGCCTGCCCGCTGCGGATCACCGTCTCGGCCTGGGCCGGCGAGGTGATCATGCCCACCGCGGCGGTGGCGATGGCGGCGTCGCGCCGGACGCCCTCGGCGAAGGGCACCTGGTAGCCGGCGCCGGCGGGGATGCGGGCGGTGGCCACGTTGCCGCCCGAGGAGCAGTCGATCACGTCCACCCCGAGCGAGCGGACCATGCGGGCGAGCTCGACGGTCTGGGGGAGGTCCCAGCCGCCCGGGGTCCAGTCGGTGCAGGAGACCCGCAGGAGGAGCGGCAGCCGGTCCGGCCAGACCCGCCGCACCGCCTCCACCGTCTCCCGGACGATCCGGGTGCGGTTCTCCAGCGACCCGCCGTACCGGTCGGTGCGCTGGTTCGAGAGCGGGGACAGGAACTCGTGGAGCAGGTAGCCGTGGGCCGCGTGGACCTCGACCACCTGGAATCCGGCCTCGAGGGCCCGGCGCGCCGCGTCGGCGAAGGCGCGGACCACGCCGGCGATGCCGGCCTCGTCGAGCGGTTCGGGCCGGGGGTGCCCGTCGGCGAAGGGGAGGGCGCTCGGCGCCACCGGGACCCAGCCGCCGTCGGCGGGCGGCCTGGGCGCGCCGCCCTGATCCCACGGGGCGCGGACGCTCGCCTTGCGCCCGGCGTGCGCCAGCTGGATGCCCGGCACGGCGCCGTTCTCCGAGACCACCCGGACGACCCGGGAGAGCGGCTCCACCTGGGCTTCCTCCCAGATGCCCACGTCGGCGGCCGAGATGCGGCCGCGGGCCTCGACGCCGGCGGCCTCGACGAGGACGAGCCCCACGCCGCCCACCGCGCGTGCGCCGTAGTGGACCACGTGCCAGTCGCCCACCCGCCCGTCCACGGCGGAGTACTGGCACATGGGGGACATCCCGATGCGGTTGCGCAACGTGACGGATCGCAGCTCGAGGGGCGTGAAGAGGCTCATGGTCGGGCGATCCTACCTCGACTGGGCGCGGGCGGCGGCGAAGCCTCGCTCCAGATCCGAGATCAGGTCGTCGGCGTTCTCGACGCCCACCGACACCCGGATGAAGCCGTCGGCGATCCCGAGCC
>DAIEMM010000318.1 GCA_027349605.1 Anaeromyxobacteraceae bacterium | reverse complement strand
GCGCGACCTTCTCCCCGCGCGTCTTGATGATGTCGTCCATGCGCCCCACGAAGTAGAGGTAGCCGTCGGCATCGAGCCGGCAGAAGTCCCCCGTGTAGAGAACCTGCTCTCCCGGCAACAATCCGGGCCTGAGCTTGCGGGCCGTCTCCTCCGGCTTCTCCCAGTAGCCGCGCATCACGGTCGCCCCTCGCACCACGAGCTGCCCGACGACGCCGGGCGGCACCTTCTTGCCCTCGTCGTCCACGATCCAGATCTCGGTGTTGGGGATGGCGCGCCCGACGCTCCCGGGTCTCCGATCGAGTTCCTCGGGCGGAAGGTAGCTGACCCGCTTGCACTCGGTGAGGCCGTACATGCTGAAGATGCGCGATGCGGGAAAGATCCTCTTTACAGCCTCGATGTGCTTGAGGTGGAGCGCTGCGGCCGTGTTGGTGACGGCACGGACGTTCGAGAGGTCCCACTTCGAGAGGTCGCTCATCTCCGCCAGGATGGCGTAGACCGTCGGAACGCCGGGGAAGAAGGTGACCTTCTGGGTCACGACCGTGTTCAGGACCTGCGCGGGGAACACGAAGGATTGTTCCATGACAAGCCGGGCGCCGACCCGGGTGCTCATGATGAGCTGGTAGAGGCCGTAGTCGAACGCCAGCGGGAGGATCTCGAGAACCACGTCGTCCTCTCGCATCCCGAGGTACCTGCTGATCGAGGTGGCGGCCGTGATCATGTTGCGGTGGGTGAGCATCACGCCCTTCGGGTCGCCGGTCGACCCGGACGTGTAGATCAGCGCCGCCAGGTCGATGTCGATATTGGTACGCGTCGGCGGCGCGGCGGCGGACTCCTGACCCAGGGCCTCCTGCCACTCGACGAATCCGGGGAGTCCAGTCCCCTCCATCTCCCCCCAGGCGATGACGGCCCTGAGATGGCTAGCGTTCCGTGCCGCCTTCTGGGCCTCGGTCCCAAGGTGCGCCTCGGTGATGAGCGCCACTGCCCGGCTGTCGTTCAGGAGGTAGGAGAGCTTTTCGGCCTTGGTCTGTGGGTTCACCACCGAGACCACCGCATCGGCCTTCAGGACGCCGAAGAAGGCGATCGCTGCTTCGATCGAGTTGTCTGCATAGACCACGACCCGGTCGCCGCGCGCGACGCCGCGCCGTCGTAGGGCGTTTGCCAGCGCGTTCGAAGACTGCTCGAGTGCCGCATAGGTCAGGGAACGCCGCCGGAACGTGATCGCTTCCTTGTCCGGGAGACGTCTGGCCGTGTGGTGGAGCATGTCTTGCAGGAGCGGCACCGCCTCGTCCATCGCCTCCGCATCCATCGAGCGTCTCCCCAGGGTTTCGTCACCCGAATTACAGGGGATTGCGACCCCCGACCTCTCTCTTAGCACGGGTCCATGGCGCCCGTAGTCGACGGGACGCGCGCCGCCGCGTCGTCGGTGGAACCGGGGACGCCCGCGTCGGTCGCGAATGCGGTAGACGTTGGGGCGGACCGACTCCAGGATCTGGCGAGTGCCGGGTTCCGGGTCCCCCTGGAGCCGTAATGTTCCTGGAACCGGAAGCCGCCGACCTTGCGAGCCGCGTTGTCTTCGACTCGTCCACCGCGCGGTGGTGGAGCCGCCTCGAGTTGCGGCAGGCGGTGGAGGGCTTTGCTTCGCGCATCTGCGAGGCCCGCGGTGGACTCACATTCTTGCTCTGCCGGAACACGGCTCCCGTGCTGGCGAGCTACCTCGCCGCGGTGGAGGCCGGCTGTGCCGTGCACCTGCTCGACGCCCGGACGCCTCCCGCAACCTTGGCCGCCCTTCTCGATCGATATCGGCCCGAGCTGGTCCTCGCACCCGACGATGGGCTGCTCGTCGCGGGCCATCGGCAAGATGGCCCGTACCTGGGCTTGACCCTCTGGTGGCGCGAGGGGGAACGCCTCGCACCGGTCCACCCCGAACTCGCCGTCCTTCTCGGCACATCGGGTAGCACGGGTTCTCCGAAGCTCGTTCGCCTCTCCCGCCGGAGCGTGGAGGCAAACGCGGATTCCATCGTTCGATCCTTGGGGATCGATTCCCGGGAATGCGCCATGGCGAGTTTGCCCATTTCGTACTCGTACGGCCTATCGGTGGTGAACAGCCACCTCCGCGCCGGGGCGAGCATGGTCCTGACCGATGAGACCGTAATCTCCCCCCGCTTCTGGAATCTGCTCCGGGAGCAATGTTGCTCGTCGCTGCCCGGGGTCCCCTACACCTATGATCTCCTCGTCCGGATCGGGTTCGACAAGCTTCCAGCCCCGTCCCTGCGCACGCTCACCCAGGCCGGAGGACGGCTGGCGACGGACCGAGCCGCGCACTTCCACGCCGAGATGGTGCGCCGCGGCGGGAGGTTCTTCGTGATGTACGGCCAGACCGAGGCTACCGCCCGCATCACCTGCCTTCCGTCCTGCCGCCTGGTGGAGAAGCTGGGCTCGGTCGGCACGGCCATTCCCGGAGGGTCTCTGCGCGTGGATTTCCCGCCGGGAAGTAGCCGGGATTCCGTCGCCGCGGGCGAGGTCGTGTACTCCGGCCCCAACGTGATGATGGGATACGGGGAGTCGCGGGAAGACCTGGCGCGCGGCGACGAGCTCGGCGGTCATCTCCGCACGGGAGACCTGGGGCGCCTGGACGAGGATGGGTTTCTCTACCTGATTGGCCGGAGCAAGCGAATCGGAAAGGTCCTCGGGATGCGCGTGAACCTGGACGATGTCGAGGTCCTCCTTCGTCCCCACGGG
>DAIEMM010000317.1 GCA_027349605.1 Anaeromyxobacteraceae bacterium | reverse complement strand
GAACTCCGGGCGCCGACCGTGCTCGCCGGGGCGGCCTCCACCGGACAGACCCCCGTCCGCCTCGGCACGACCGCCGCGGGCTCGATCTCCACCGCCACCTGCCTCGCCTCCTGTCGGGAGAGGCCGAAGAACCGGGGAAGCACCTCGGCCCGGTTCTCCTCGGTCATCACCCGGGCAAGCTCGACCACGGTGGTCAGGCAGAGCCTTCCGTCGCGAATCGGCTCCTCCGCCTCGGGGAACTTCCGCAGCAGGCGGGAGGCGACCATGCGGTAGTGGGCCATGCCCCGCGACATGCCGAGGGCGCGGTGGAGGTAGTCGAAGATGCCTGCGTGGCCCAGGACCCGGTGGAGTCCCCGGTGCTCGAAGTCGCCGACCGCGAGCAGCAGGTCGGCGAGGCAGGAGCGCTCGGTGCGGAAGAGGTCGGCGCGGTGCCTGAAGGCCTGTCGTGCTTCGGAAAGAGCGGTGTCGTTCATGGAGACACCTTCTCATGCGATTTCCGGGCCTCCTGGAACGCCCGAGGATTGCCCCTGGCGTCTCCTGGCGGGGAGGGATCTCGAACTCCGCCAGAAATCTCGGGAGCGTGCGCACGGGCTGGCGAGGCAGCGACGGAGGCCTTCTCGCCGTGGCCTCGCGGCCGAAGCCGAACTTCACGAAAACCCTGTCAATACTGCGGTTCCGCACGCCCCAGATGGCCGCAGGTCCGCGAATCGGTCGGCCGGCGGAATGCCCGGCGCACCGAGCGGCCTGCCCGGCTAGACTCCCAGTCTCGATGGACGCCGCCCTCCGCCGCAAGATCGACGAGCTCCCCGCCGCGCCCGGCGTGTACCTCATGCGGGACCGCCGCGGGCAGGTGGTCTACGTCGGAAAGGCCGCGTCCCTCCGGTCCCGGGTCCGGAGCTACTTCGACGCCGGCGGCGGCGACGACCGCCACTTCATCCCGCTGCTCGACGGGCTCCTCGGCGACCTCGACGTGGTGGTCACCCGGTCCGAGAAGGAGGCGGTCCTCCTCGAGAACGAGCTCATCAAGAAGCACAAGCCGCGCTTCAACGTCCGGCTGCGCGACGACAAGGACTTCATCGTCCTGCGCCTCGACCGGCGTCATCCGTACCCGCGCATCGAGGTGGCCCGGGCCCGCCAGCGCAAGGAGGACGGAGCGCGCTGGTTCGGGCCGTACTCCAGCGCGAGCTCCATCCGGGAGACGCTGCGGGTGGTGAACCGCTGGTTCCAGCTGCGCACCTGCACCGACCACGTCTTCGATCACCGCAAGCGCCCCTGCATCCTCCACCAGATCCACCGCTGCCCGGCGCCCTGCGTCCACGACTTCCCCCGCGAGGAGTACGAGCGGAGCGTGGACGACGCGGTGGCCTTCCTGGAGGGGAGGGAAGGGGACCTCGTCCTGCGGCTCCAGGCCCGCATGCGGGAGGCCGCCGCGGCGATGCGCTTCGAGGACGCGGCCCGGGTCCGCGACCAGCTCCGCGCCGTGGAGCGAAGCCTGGAGACCCAGCGGGTCCTCCTGGACGACCGGGCCGACCGGGACGTCGTGGGCATCCACCGGGAGGGGCCCGACCTGGTCATCCAGGTCCTCTCCTTCCGTGGCGGCAAGCTCCTCGACTCCCGGGCCCACCCGTTCTCCGGCCAGGAGTTCCCCGGGGACGAGCTCCTCTCCTCGTTCCTCGCCCTCCACTACGAGCGCGTCGAGCCGCCCGACGAGGTGCTGCTCCCCATCGAGCCGGTCAACGCGGACGCCCTGGCCGAGGTCCTCTCCGAGCGGCGCGGCCGGAAGGTCCGATTCCTCCTCCCGCAGCGCGGCGCCAAGGCCGACCTGCTCGACGTGGCCAACCGCAACGCCGTCCAGTCCTTCCGCGGCTGGCGCGAGGAGGGCGTGAAGCGGTCCGACGCGCTCGCCGCCCTGACCCGGGCCCTCTCGCTCCACCGGGAGCCGCGCTGGATGGAGTGCTTCGACATCTCCACCTTCCATGGCTCGATGGCCGTCGGGTCGGGCGTGTCGATGCGGGACGGCGAGCCGGACCGGGCCGGGTACCGGCGCTACCGGGTGAAGGGTGTGGCCGGCCAGGACGACTTCGCCATGATCCACGAGGTGATCACCCGGCGGCTCGAGCGGGCTCTCACGGAGGGGGCCATGCCCGACCTGCTCGTCATCGACGGAGGCAAGGGGCAGCTCTCGGCGGCGCTCGCGGCCGCGAAGGACCTGGGCGTGGCCACCCGGCCCGACCCGGGGAACCCGGGGCTGCCCTTCGTGCAGATGGTGGGGCTCGCCAAGAGCCGCACCCTGGACGCCGCCGCGCTCTCCACCACCCGCGTCGTCTCCCGCCGTTCGGCGCGCAGCACCGGCCTGGCCGAGGCGGCCGAGCGGGCCGGGAAGGGCTTCGTCGCCGAGGCGGCTCGGACCCCGGAGCGGGTGTTCCTCCCAGGCCGCAAGGACCCGGTGGTCCTCCGGCAGAATTCCGCCGAGCTCTACCTCCTGGTGCGGCTCCGCGACGAGGCCCACCGCTTCGCCATCGAGTTCCACCGGAAGCTGCGGCGTGCACGTACCCTGCGCTCCGGGCTCGACGAGATCCCGGGCATCGGGGCGCTGCGGCGCAAGGCGCTGCTCCGCCACTTCGGGTCGCTCCGCCGGGTCCGGGAGGCGACCCCGGAGGAGATCGCCCGGGTCGAGGGGGTGGGGGAGGCCCAGGCGCGCGCCGTGTGGGAGTTCTTCCACCGCCCCGTGGACGGAGGGTTGATCGACGACGGCGAGGAACGTATGAATCCCGACTCCCGGAGGAATCCATGACCCCGCCCGACGACTACCCCATCCAGCCCATCGTGGACGAGCTCTGCCGCGAGGCCGAGCCCGTGCTCTCCGGCCACTACCGGATGGTGCTGCCGTCCCGCGCGCGGGTCATCTCCATCGTCGAGGACGTCCGGGCGCTGTTCTTCCCGGGCTACTTCGGCACCCAGGACCTGCGCGGCGACACGCTCTCCTTCCACATCGGCGCCACGCTCGACCGGATGCGGGTGGTCCTCGACGAGGAGATCCGGCGCGCCGTCGCCTTCGCCGAGAAGCACGACTTCGAGGCCTGCCCCCACTGCTCCATCGCCGCCGCCGAGGCCACGCGGAAGTTCGTCGCGCGGCTCCCGGCGGTCCGGCGGATGGTGGCGGGCGACGTGGAGGCGGCCTTCGAGGGGGACCCGGCGCTGCGCACCCGGGACGAGGCCATCTTCGCCTACCCCGGGGTCTTCGCGGTGACGAACCAGCGCATCGCCCACGAGCTCCACGTGCTGGGCGTCCCGCTCATCCCGCGCATCATCACCGAGCACGCGCACACCCTGACCGGCATCGACATCCACCCCGGGGCGCGCATCGGGGAGCGCTTCTTCATCGACCACGGCACCGGCGTGGTCATCGGCGAGACCAGCGTCATCGGCAACCGGGTGCGGCTCTACCAGGGCGTCACCCTGGGCGCGAAGAGCTTCCCGCTCGACGCCGAAGGGAAACCCATCAAGGGCATCGACCGCCACCCGGTGGTGGAGGATGACGTGGTGGTGTACTCGGGAGCCACGATCCTCGGACGCATCGTCATCGGCAAGGGCTCGAGCATCGGCGGAAACGTGTGGCTCACCCACGCCGTCCCGCCCGGCAGCAAGGTCACGCAGGAAGCACCGGTGGAGCGGGGGTAGTCCCGGTCCACCTTCCCGCCGCACCGGAGACCGAATGTCCTTCCATCCGTGGCACGACGTGGAGCTCCCCCGCTACGTGGAGGAGGCCATCCCGGCCATCATCGAGATTCCCACCGGCTCCAAGGTGAAGTACGAGCTGGACAAGGCGAGCGGTCTGCTCCGCGTCGACCGCATCCTCTTCAGCGCGGTGCACTACCCCGCCAACTACGGCTTCGTCCCCCGGACCTACTGCGACGACGGGGACCCGCTCGACATCCTGGTCTACTGCCAGGAGCACATCGTCCCGCTCGCCATCATGCAGGCCAAGATCATCGGCGTGATGCGGATGCGGGACGACAAGGGCGAGGACGACAAGCTCGTGGCGGTCTCCGCCGACGACCCGGAGTACGCCGACATCTCCGACATCTCCGAGATGCCGGCCCACCGGATGCGCGAGCTCAAGCGCTTCTTCGAAGACTACAAGGCCCTCGAGCACAAGAAGGTCCTGGTGCGGGAGCCCCAGGGGCGCGCCCACGCCCTCGAGGTCCTGCGGGCGGCCATCCGGCTCTACGACCGGGAGGCCGACCGGCTGCGAGGGGACATGGCCCCGCCGCCGAAGAAGAAGGCACGGAAGAAGAGGTAGGGCGAGGCCGAACCCTTTCCGGCCCGCCGGGCTCCCACCCGCGATGCCCATCTACGAATACGCCTGCAAGGCCTGCGACCGGACCTTCGAGGAGCTCGTCATGCGTCGATCCGACGAGGACGACGTGCGCTGCCCGAAGTGCAAGGGCAAGCGGGTCGAGAAGCTCGTGTCCCGTCCGGCGGCGTCCCGCAGCGGCGGGGACGGCGGCTCGGCCGCCTCCTCGGCCAACTGCGGCCCCGTCGGTTGAGCCATCTGACCTCCGCGCGGTCGCGCGGAACCAGGAATCACCCGATAGCGCTCGACGGTCGCGACCTCGCCCCCCGGG
>DAIEMM010000316.1 GCA_027349605.1 Anaeromyxobacteraceae bacterium | reverse complement strand
GGACGGCGAGGAGGAGGCGGTGCACGGCCGCTTTCCTAGGGCGGGCCCGGGGGGCGCGCAGTACCATCGGCCTCGCCGTCATGAGCGAGCTCACCCACCTGGAGCAGGCCGTCCTGCACGCGCTGCTCGACGGCGACCACCCGGCGCTCGAGGCCCTGCGCGACCAGCTTCCCGGGCTCGCGGTGGTCCACCGCATCGCCACCCGGACCACCTTCTCCACCGTGCTGCGGCCCGGCCGGGGCGCACCGCGCGCTCCCATCCCTTCGCCCCGGGTGGTGTTCGACGACCTCCATGCCGACGTCCCCGGGCTTCCGGGCGGCGCCGCCTTCGCCCTCTTCCTCGAGGACGGCTGGATCGCGCGCCTGGAGGGGTCGACCTTCGCCGGGGAGGCCTGGCCCGACGACCTGGCTGGCTTCACGCTCCACCACGACGACCCGGAGCGGGACCTCTCCGACCTCGATCCGTAGCGTGGCTCGCGCCAACCGGGAGGCGCCATCAGCCCGGCGCCGGGGCCACCCGCGTGAGGAATATGGGCCAGTGGCGCTTGTCCCCGTAGAGCGGGCGGTAGCGGTCCACGTTGTACATCGTGGGCACGTCGACCTTGCGCGGTCCCATGGCCGGGTCGGGGATGGAGACGAGCTCGTAGCACCCGTTCACGATCGCGCTCATCTGGCCGTGCCCTCCGTCGAGGATGGCGTCGAGCGCCATGGTCCCGAAGGTGGAGGCCACGAGCTTGTCCAGGAAGTCCGGCTCCCCGGAGCGGAGGTCGTAGGTGAGGTCGGAGACGATGGTCTCCTCGCCGGTGCGGATCTGGATCTCCTCGGAGAGCACCTCGGCGACGCTGGCCTTCTTGCGGCGCCCCAGCGCGTCGGGGCGGCCGAACTCCTGGACCTCGTAGCCCTTCCAGGTGGCCCCCTCGGAGAGGATCACCAGCACGTAGTTGGAGGGGTTGTCGCGCTTCTCGGTGATGAGCAGGTGGATGAGCTTCTCGAGATCGACCGGGTACTCGGGGATGACGCAGCGGTTGGAGGTGACGTGGGCGGAGTAGAGGGCGGTGAAGCCGGCGTCGCGCCCGAAGACCCGGAAGATGCCCACCCGCTCGTGGGAGCCGATGGTGGTGCGCTGCCGGTCGATGGCCGCGGTGGCCCGGGTGATGGCGGTGGAGAAGCCCACGCAGTACTCGGTGCCCTGGACGTCGTTGTCCATGGTCTTGGGGATCCCCATCACCTTCACGCCGTGTCGATCGAGCTGGGCCGCCGACTTGAGCGTCCCGTCGCCGCCGATGGCGATGAGGGAGTCGATCTCGAGCCTCTCCAGGTTCTCGAGCACCTGGGAGGTGAGGTCGTAGGTCAGGCCTCCCTTCCCCTTGGTGACGGGGAGGCTTCGCCCGATCAGGTGGGGAGGGAGGTCGCGGACCTTGCTCGGGCCGACCCGGCTGGAGTGGAGGATGGTGCCGCCGTGGCGGTCGATGGTCCGGGTGTTCTCCCGGTTGAGCTCGAGCACGTAGCGGGCCTTGCTGGCCGGGTCGTCGAGGTTCACGTGGGTGAGCCCCTCGAAGCCCTTGCGGAAGCCGACCACCTCGAGGCCGTTCTCCCAGCCCCGGTAGACGACGCTCTTGATGACCGAGTTCAGGCCCGGCACGTCGCCGCCGCCGGTGAGGATTCCGATGCGCCGCTTGGCCATCCCGGGAGTCTAGTAGAACCCGAGTCCGACCCGCATCATCCAGATGCTCGTGTCGGTGACGTCGTAGCTGCCGAAGAACGGGTGGGTCCAGTCGAGCCCCAGGGTGACGTGGAGCGGTGCGGCCACCGGGATGGCCCAGCCGCCGCCGAGGAGCACGTTCGCTCCGAGGTGGGTGATGCCGGGCGCGTACGGGGGAGCCAGGGTGAGGGAGGCGAGCCCCCCGCCCGCCTTCAGGAAGAACCCTCGTACGAAGGGAAAGAGGGTGAGCACGAGGTCGTAGTCGAGCGCCGTCGTTCCCACGGTCCCGGAGGGGGCATCCCCGAACACGGTGAATCCGGTGAGGCCGAATCCGAGGAGCAGCTGCGGCGCCAGCCGCCCGCCCACCTCGACGTTGTAGGCGAGCCCCCCGACGGTCACGTAGCCGTAGGGATCGGAGTAGCCCTCCCATCCGCCTCCGATCCCGAGGTTGAAGTAGATGGGACTCAGGGGCGGCGGTCGGGGGGCCGCGTACGCCTGCGGCGGGTACAGGTATTGCGCCGTCGCCGACAGCGGTGCGGCGAGCAGGGCGAGGAGGACGAAGCGGCGCACGGACGGGTCTCCAGGTCGCCGGAGACCCCGAGACGGGGAGGGCGCCCACTCCCCAGGGACGGCACCAGGGCGCCGGCCATTCAATCGCCCGCGCCCGCCTCTGCGGCCGCCCCGCGGCCATTTACACGCGGCGCGGGGGAAGGCATCCTGCCGCTGAAAGCGAACGCTTACCCGCCGGCCGGATCCCACCGAGAGGACGCACACCATGACCGAGAAGCTTCGCGGACTCACCCTCGCCGCACTCGTCGTCGTCGCCGCCGGATGCGGGGGGACCGACTCCGGCCCGCTCACTCCGGCCCGCAACATCGCCGGCACCTGGAAGACGAGCATCCCGGTCACCGTCCTGTTCGACACCGACTATTGCACCCCCGACCTCTCCCGGGTC
>DAIEMM010000157.1 GCA_027349605.1 Anaeromyxobacteraceae bacterium | reverse complement strand
CGTCGCGCTCTCCCGGTCGATCCGCAATCTGGCGGGCTCCGACTTCCTGGCCACCCAGGGACTCAACGTGTACGACATCCTCGGCCACGAGTTCCTGGTGCTCACCGCCGACTCGGCCAAGAAGGTGGAGGAGGCCCTGTCATGAACCTCGCCGTCCAGGACGTCATCGTCCGCCCCATCATCAGCGAGAAGGCGGAGCGCGGCCGCGAGGCCGAGCGTCAGTACGCCTTCCAGGTGCACCGCGACGCCACCAAGATCCAGGTCAAGGGCGCGGTCGAGAAGCTCTTCACGGTGAAGGTGACGGCGGTCCGCACCTCCATCGCCCGGGGCAAGAACAAGCGCGTCGGCCGCCACGTGGGCCAGCGTCCCAACTGGAAGAAGGCCATCGTCACCCTCAAGGAAGGCGACACCATCGCCCTCTTCGAGGGGAAGTAGGCCAGGGGAACGAGCATGGGCGTCAAGAGCTACAAGCCGACGAGCGCAGCGCGCCGCCACATGACGGTGGCGGATTTCGCCGAGATCACCAAGCGGCGTCCCGAGAAGAAGCTGACCAGCGCGAAGAAGCGCTCGGGCGGGCGCAACGCGCACGGCCACATCACCACCCGTCACATCGGCGGCGGCCACAAGCAGCGCTACCGGATCATCGACTGGCGGCGTGACAAGGACGGCGTGCCGGCCACGGTGGCGGCCATCGAGTACGACCCCAACCGCACCGCGCGGATCGCGCTCCTCCACTACAAGGACGGGGAGAAGCGGTACATCCTGGCCCCGCTGGGGGTCGGCGTGGGCGACCAGCTGCTGTCCGGCGACGCGGTCGACATCCGGCCGGGCAACACGCTCCCCATCAGCGGCATGCCGCTCGGCACCCAGATCCACGGGCTCGAGCTCCAGCCGGGATCGGGCGCCAAGCTCATCCGGACCGCGGGCTCCTTCGGCCAGGTCATGGCCAAGGAGGGCGAGTACGCCCAGATCCGCATGCCGTCCGGCGAGATCCGGAAGGTGCTGCAGGTGGTTCGCGCCACCGTGGGCCAGCTCTCCAACATCGAGAACGCCAGCATCCGCGTCGGCAAGGCCGGCAAGACCCGCTGGCGGGGAGTTCGCCCCACCGTCCGCGGCCTGGCGATGAATCCCGTCGATCACCCGCACGGCGGCGGCGAGGGCAAGTCCGGTCAGGGCAATCCGCACCCGGTCTCGCCGTGGGGCCAGAAGGCCAAGGGCCTCAAGACCCGCAACAACCGCCGCACGGACAAGTACATCGTATCGCCCCGCAAGCGGGGCGTGCGCAGCCAGGCAACATAGCGGCGAGGACCGAGACACATGGCGCGTTCCATCAAGAAGGGCCCCTTCGCCGACAAGCACCTCCTCAAGAAGGTGGAGGACGCGAACAAGGGGAGCAAGAAGTCGGTCATCAAGACCTGGTCACGGCGGAGCACCATCATGCCGGACTTCGTCGGCCACACCTTCGCGGTGCACAACGGCCGGAAGTTCGTGCCGGTGTTCGTCCAGGAGAACATGGTCGGGCACAAGCTGGGCGAGTTCGCCCCGACCCGGACGTTCCACGGTCACACCGGCGAGAAGAAGGCGGTCGCGGCGACTTCCGCCCCGCCCCCGAAGAGGTAGAGGACGGACATGGCCGATACCCAGAAGAAGACCCCTGCGACCCCGGCCCCTGGCCGCAAGGTCAAGGTCACCCGCAAGGAGCGGCGCGCTCGCACCGAGGCGGCCCGCCCCAAGCCGGGTCCCCACGCCACGTTGCGGCAGCTCCGCGTCACCCCGCGCAAGGTCCGGCTGGTCGCCGACCACGTGCGCGGCATGCCGGTCGGCGCCGCGCTCGCCATGCTCAAGTTCACGCCGCAGGCGGCGGCCCCCCACCTGGCCAAGCTGCTCCGGTCGGCGGTGGCCAACGCCGAGAACAAGGGCGGCCGCGTCGACGCCGACGCGCTGTTCGTGAAGACACTCACCGTGGATCACGGTCCCAAGACGCGCCGCTTCATGCCGCGCGCCATGGGCCGGGCGACCCGGATCGACAAGAAGACGAGCCACGTCTACGTGGAACTCGGCATCGCGGAGCGCGCGTAAGCGCGCCGTAAGGAGACCACGTGGGTCAGAAAGTCCATCCGATCGGGTTCCGTCTCGGGGTCATCCGGACCTGGGAGTCGAAGTGGTACGAGGAGAAGAACTACGCCAAGTGGCTGCACGAGGACATCAAGATCCGTGAGTTCGTGAAGGAGAAGCTCGGCCAGGCCGGGATCTCCAAGATCGAGATCGAGCGGGCCGCCAACAAGGTGAAGATCAACGTCCACACCGCTCGCCCGGGCATCGTCATCGGCAAGCGCGGGGCGGGCATCGAGACCATCAAGAAGGACCTCCAGGCCCTCACCCAGAACGAGGTCTACCTGAACGTGGTCGAGGTCCGGAAGGCCGAGACCGACGCGCAGCTGGTGGCCGAGAACATCGCCACGCAGCTGGAGCGCCGCATCGCCTTCCGCCGCGCCATGAAGAAGGCCGTGCAGACGGCCCTCAAGTTCGGCGCCAAGGGAATCCGCGTCGCCACCTCCGGCCGCCTGGGCGGATCCGAGATGGCCCGCTACGAGTGGTACCGCGAGGGGCGCGTTCCCCTCCACACGCTGCGTGCGGACATCGACTACGGGTTCGCCGAGGCCAAGACCACCTACGGCAAGATCGGCGTCAAGGTCTGGATCATGCGCGGCGAGGTCCTGCCCCAGTCGGCCAAGGCGCCGCGGACCGGACTGGGCGGGCGGGCCTAGCCTTCCCCGTCGGGAAAACTTCGAGGAGAACCAGAGATGCTGCAGCCGGCCAGGACGAAGTACCGAAAGATGCAGAAGGGGCGCATGCGGGGCAAGGCCTACCGCGGCTCCGATCTCAACCAGGGCTCGTTCGGCCTGGCCGCGACGGAGTGCGGCCGGCTCACCAGCCGGCAGATCGAGGCTGCCCGCGTCGCCATCAGCCGCTACGTGAAGCGGGGCGGGAAGCTCTGGATCCGGGTCTTCCCGGACAAGCCCATCACCAAGAAGCCCGCCGAGACCCGCATGGGCACCGGCAAGGGGCCGGTGGAGTTCTACGTGGCCGTCATCAAGCCGGGCCGCGTGCTGTTCGAGATCGAGGGCGTCGACGACGCGCAGGCCTCCAAGGCCTTCATGCTCGCCGCCCACAAGCTGCCGGTCGCCACCAAGCTGGTGAAGCGCGGCGTCACCCTGTAGGAGGCGACATGTCGACCACGAGCGAACTGCGCCAGCTGACCCACGAGGAGCTCGAGGCCCGTGTCGCCGAGCTCAAGCACCAGATCTTCGAGATGAAGAGCAAGCTCAACACCGGCGTGCTCGACTCGACCGCCGACCTCGCCAAGACCCGCCGTCTGGTGGCGCGCTGCAGGACGCTGGCGCGTGAGAAGCAGATGGGCATCGTGCGCAAGGCGAAGACCGAGACCCGCAAGGGCGAGAAGGAGTAGTCATGGAGCGCGGCAAGGCCAAGTCCCGCGTCGGGGTGGTGGTCTCGAACAAGATGCAGAAGACCGTGGTGGTGCGTGTGGAACGGCGCATCGCCGATCGCAAGTACGGCAAGATCGTCCGCCGCGCCGAGCGCTACAAGGCGCACGACGAGCACGAGACCTCCAAGGCCGGTGACAAGGTCCGGATCGTCGAGACGCGCCCCATGTCCAAGGACAAGCGGTGGCGGGTGGCGGAGATCATCGAGAAGGGCCCGGAGGTCTAGCCATGATCCAGCAGCAGACGATCCTGGACGTCGCCGACAACTCGGGCGCCAAGAAGGTCCAGTGCATCAAGGTGCTGGGCGGCTCGCGGCGCAAGTACGCCTCCCTGGGCGACGTCATCGTGGTCTCCGTGAAGGAGGCCATCCCGCAGTCGAAGGTCAAGAAGGGCGAGGTCGCCCGCGCCGTCATCGTGCGCACCGCGCGCGAGGTGAAGCGCGCCGACGGCAGCTACATCCGCTTCGACGGGAACTCGGCGGTCCTCATCAACAAGGACCTCGAGCCGGTCGG
>DAIEMM010000300.1 GCA_027349605.1 Anaeromyxobacteraceae bacterium | reverse complement strand
GGGCGTTCACGGTGAGCTCGACCCGGGAGTCCCCCCGCAGGACGCCGAGGAGGACCGGCTCGCCCACCTGGTGGAGGAACAGCGCCCCGGTGAGCGCGGGCAGGCTGTCGACCGGCCGCCCGTCGAAGGTGTCGATGAGGTCGCCGGGCTGCACCCCTGCCGCCGCCGCCGCCGATCCGGGGACGACGTCGGAGACCACCACCCCCCAGTCGCGCGGCAGCCCGAGACCGGAGGCCAGCACCGGCGTCACCGACTGGGCCGTGATCCCCGCCTCGATGCGCCGGACGTATCCGTACTTGCGGAGGCTGTCGTAGGCGAAGCGGACCATCGGCGCGGGGATGGCGAAGCCCAGCCCCTGGCTGCCCCCCGACTGGCTGACGATGAAGGTGTTGATCCCCACCAGGGCGCCGTCCGCGTTCACGAGCGGGCCGCCGCTGTTGCCGGGATTGATGGGCGCGTCGGTCTGGATGAGCAGCATGGGCGTGGGAAGGGGCGTCACCACGTCGATCTGCCGCGCCGAGGAGGACACGACACCCATGGTGACCGTGTTCGCGAGCCCTTGCGGGCTGCCGATGGCGAAGACCATCTCCCCCTGGCGGACCTTGGCGGAGGGGTCGAGGCCCAGGGTGGGGAGGCCGGTCGCCTCGATGCGGAGCAGGGCGAGGTCGATGCTGGCCTGGGTCCCCACCACCCGGGCCTGGTAGATCCGCTGGCGGCCGCCCTTCCCCTCCGGGCCACTGCCCTCCGTCGGCCCCGGCAGGACGACCTGGATCCGCTGGGCGCCGTGGATCACGTGCTCGTTCGTGATCACGAACCCCGCCGGGTCGACGATCACGCCCGAGCCGATGGTGCGCTGGCGCGAGACCAGCGGCCCCTCGCCTGTGTCGCTGGCTGGGCCGTACCCGGTGACCCGGATCTGCACCACCGCGGGGGAGACCTTTCCGACCAGGCGGGACACGGCCGTGTTGATCTCGTGGAGGATGTGCGAGGCGGCCGCGGCCCTTCCGGCCTGCGCACGGGAGGGCCCGGCCAGTGCGAGGAGCGCGAACGCCAGCACGGCGCGGCGGATGGAAACGGATCTGTCGAACGAGGGCATCGGGAATCCTCCGCCTCATGCCTAACATGGGGAGGCGCCATGTCCTCCACCCGCAAGCTGCTCGGATTCGAGTTCACGAGCCTCTGCCTGATCGCCTTCCTGGCGATCGCGAACGGGACCGCCTACTACGACCTCTTCGGCCACCTGGCATCGCTGGGCATCCCCGCCGGGCTGCGCGGACTCGTGGTCGGGGCCTACCCGCTCGTCGCCATGGTGCTGTACCTGGTGGCGAGCCCGTTCCTCACGGCGCGGCGCGCGCCCGGGGCCATGCTGGCGGGCATCGCCATCCTGGTCGTCGGCGGCGTCTCGTTCCTGCTCGTCCGGTCGTTCTGGGGGCTCCTGCTGCTCCGCGGGGCCTGCGGCGCGGGCGGGTTCCTCCTCGGCGCCGGGGCGATGGCGCTGCTCGTCACCGTGATCCCGGCCGGCCGCAGCGGAGAGGCCTTCGGCATCTACTCGGTGGCCATCCTGGCCGCGTACGGGCTCGTCCCCGCGGCCATGGACGGCGCGGTGCCGCGTCTCGTGGGCGTGACCACCGCCTACGCCCTGGCCGGGCTCGCGCTCCTGCCGGCGGTGGGACTGGTCCTGGCGCTCCGCCGGCGCGGTCCCGCTCCCGCCCTCGGCCCGGACGGCGAGCCCCACCTGCCTTCCTGGACCGATCTCCGCGCCAGCCTGGCGAGCCCGCGCCTGGTCCCGGTGCTCGTGCTCGGCGTCGCCTACTTCGCGAACTGGAGCAGCCTCTACTACCTGTTCAAGGGATTCGCGACCGCGCGCGGCCTGGGCAACGTCGGGGTGTTCTACTCGGTGCTGACGGCCGTGATGATCGGGATCCGGCTCCTCGGCGGGCGCCTCTTCGACCGCTTCGACAAGGCGCGGCTGGCCGCCTTCTCCTTCGGGATGATCGCGCTCGGCCACCTGGCGCTCGCGACCCTCCCCATCGCCACGGCGCCGTTCGTGGGCGCCTTCTTCGGGGTCGGGCTCGGAGCCGGCTACCCGGCCCTGAACGGCCTGGTGTTCGAGCTCTCCGAGCCGCGCTTCCGGCCGCAGAACGCCAATCTCATGATGTTCGCGGTGCAGCTCGGGTCGTTCCTCGGTCCGGCCGTGGGCGGCGCGCTGGTGGCGCGAGCGGGCTACCCCGGGTACTTCGCCGGGAGCATCCTGCTCGCGGTGGCCTCGGCCGGGCTCGGAGGGGTCCTTCGCTCTAGGGAGCGGGCTGGACCACGTCCAGCACGCGCACCTGATCGAACAGGACCCGGCCCTTCCGCTCCACGCGGAGGGTGACCTGCGCGTTCTGGATGCGCCGAAATCGGGCGTCGAGATCCGGAGTGACCTCGACGATCTCCCAGACCTTCCCGGCGTCGTCGGTGACGGCCCAGGTCGAGGTCTCGCTGGGGCCCTTGCGGGAGAGGCGGCCGGAGAGCTCCGTCGCCGCGGCGGGCTGCACGCCTGCGGCGGGGGTACCGGCCGGCGCCGGCGTGGCATGGGCGCAGCCGAGGACGGCGGAGGCGAGAGCGATGAGCGCCGAACGGATCAAGGGGTCTCCTAGCGGATCACGAGCATGATCGACGTGCCCGCCGGCACGACGACGCCGTTGCGCGTGTAGACGCTGCGGCCGGGCGCGATGGCGTCGATCTGGTAGGTGTGGCTTCCCGCCGCGAAGTCCAGTCCAGGCGCCGTGGCGGTCGCCTTCCGGTTCGCGGCGTACGCGGCGACGTCGATGGCGGCGAGCGTGTAGGCGCCGGAGACCTTGGACGGGTAGCCGTAGCCCTCGGGCGTGCCGTTCAGGGGCAGGAGCCCGAAGATCGAAGCCCCCACGCGCGCGAAGTCGTCGGCGAAGCTCGTGCCTCCAGCGGCCCGGATGAGCCCGTCCATGCAATCGACGCCCGTTCCCGGGCAGTCGATGGTCCCGGAGAGGATGGAGGTCCCGTAGCGCCGGTCCACGAAGGCGCCGAAGGCCCCGGCGAGCGCGTAGCTGTTCTGCACGGGGTATTCCCAGCCCGTGAGCGTGATGGCGCCTCCCGACGCGACGTACGGCTTGATGCGCTGGAGGGGGATGATGGAGACGTGGTCCGGAGTCGAGACCGGCGTGACGATGTCGTCCGTCATGGTGGCCGTGGTCTCCTCGAGCCAGACGTCGTTGGGAGTCCCGCGCACGACGCTCCGCTGGTAGAAGTTCACCATGTGGGTGAGCTCGTGCAGCAGGGCCGAGCCGATGTAGCCGCGGCTGGCGGTGCGGAGGTGCACCTGCGTGGCGTCGATGAAGAACGCGAGCGCCTCGTTCGACGACGCGTACTGCGTCGAGTAGGACTTCCGGATGTTGTTCCCACCCCAGAAGTAGCCCGCCCAGGTCTTGGCGGGTGCTGCCGGGACCTCCAGGAAGACGACGTTCACGTCCTGGAGGGGTGCGTCGGGGATCACCGCGCCCGCGAGGGATACCGGGGCGGTCCCCCAGACGTCGCCGAGCAGGGCCGTCACGCGACCGAAGCCGCCGTCGGCCGCGGATCCCAGGGCTCCGCAGAACGTGGTCTCGAAGTAGGCGAGGTCCTCGGGAGTGAGGCTCCCCGAGGCCGTGGACGCAGGA
Organism: Anaeromyxobacteraceae bacterium; assembly: GCA_027349605.1. Taxonomy (GTDB): domain Bacteria; phylum Myxococcota; class Myxococcia; order Myxococcales; family Anaeromyxobacteraceae; genus CAIOAK01. The sequence continues at coordinate 1,083 of DAIEMM010000300.1, read as the reverse complement.
TCGACCCAGAACACGCCCTTGCGGCCGCCGGGCAGGTCGCAGGTGGCCCGCACGACGGTGTCGTAGACGGCGACTGGATCGGCGATGACCTCGTTCCAGGTGCGGGTGTCGCCCACGACCGGGGTGGGCAGGACCGCCGCGGCGAGCGCCGTCCGCGGCGCCGGCGCCGCCAGGCTCGAGACGTCCCTCAAGGACAGGCCGATCCGCCGGTTCTCCTCGAGAAGCGCCTGGTGTCCCTCGTCCCGGGCCAGTTGCTCCGGGTCGATCTCGAGGGGCTGCTCCATGCGGAGCGCCGTGGCCGGAGGGAAGGCGAGGGTTCCCGCCGACGGCAGCGTCGCCGCGCCCTCCGTCCCGTTCGAGAAGACCAGCACGGCCTCCCGGGCCGACGAGACCCCCCCGATGTCGATGTCGATGGTCTGGGGAACCCCGGTCGTGTTCCGGTAGCTCCAGATGCCGACCCCGGGGCCGGAGTAGAGCGAAGTGCTCACGGCTCCGCAGGACGTGCCCGCGCAGGCCGGCTCGAGGACCGTGGGCGGGATGTTCACCGTCACGGTGGCGGTGCGCGTGGCGCTGCCGCCGGGCCCGATGGCGGTCAGCGTGTAGGTCGTCGTCGCACCCGGTGTCACCGGGAGGCTCGTGCCGGTGACCGGCCCCACCCCCTGGTCGATGAACAGGGACGACGCGTCGGAGACGCTCCAGGACAGGGTGGAGGGCGTGCCCAGGAGGACGCTCGAAGGGGTGGCCGTGAACGACGAGATGACCGGCGCGGGCTGTCCGGCGCACTCCCCGCCGCAGGCCGACAGGAGCAGGGAGGCGAGGACGGCAACCCAGACGCTGGGGGTGTGGCGATCGAGCACGGGGGGATTCCTCTGGAGGCGATCGTGGAGCCTTCCAGGAAGCATAAGCCATCGACGGGCGCCCCGCTGCTCCCGCGGGGAGATCCCCGCACGGGACGGCGGCCCCGATTGCCGGAGCCGCCGCATCCCCGATTTGACTGTGAGTCTAGCGCATCCCGTGGCGCCCGCCCTGTCCGCCGCACGTGAACCGGCCGCGGAGGTCGGCGCAGGCGACGACGCACACGGC
>DAIEMM010000295.1 GCA_027349605.1 Anaeromyxobacteraceae bacterium | reverse complement strand
GGACGGCTCGCAGGATCGCGAGACCCTGGCCCCTCCAGCGAAGGCAACGCCCTCGAGGCGGCGGGGCGTTGCCGCTTCACCCCGAACCTCTCGGCCGGCGTTTACTTTCAGTGGAACCCGGCGGTGGTGAAGTCCAGCGCGTGCGATGCGGGCGCGTCCTGCTCGGGATACGACATGTGGGCCGTACGTCGGCTACTTCGGCGGCTCCCACACCACCGTTTCGGACGGCTCGGGGAACTCGATCAGCGTCCCGTCGGGCGGCCGCGGCTTCCACGGCTGGTTCCCGTTCGGCGCGAAGGCCACCTTCAGCTTCCAGTCGTCTGCACCCATCCGCCGCGCCGGGACGGTCCGCCGTCCTGCGCGGCGGTGCCTCACTGACCCGGCCCGCGGAAGAACCTGAACCCTCCCCCGCCGGTGGAGACGTGGAACCCGAAGGTGAAGCGGATGTCCCCGCGAGCGTCGGCCAGGCCCGGGGGCGGGTTCACGAAGGGCTGCGCCTTCTCGAACGCGTCGATGGCGGTCTGGTCGAGGAAGTCGAGTCCGCTGGAGCGGGCCACCTTGATCTCGGTGATCGTCCCCTGCGGATTGAGCGTCACGGCCAGCACCGTCGTGCGGTCCTTGCCGAAGTAGCGGGAGCCGGTGGGGTCACGCACCCGTGCCGCGTCCATCGGGTTCCACACCTCGGCCACGTTCTGCTTCACCCGGTTGAAGAAGCCGGCGTACTTCCACTCGCGCGTGTTGAGGAAGGTGGCGTCCCCGACGTCCACGCCCTCGACGTGGTCGGGGGCCGGCGCCGCGGTGAGCTTGTCGTAGAAGGCGGACGAGGGCGTGAGGATGGGCTTGCCCCCCGACGCTCCGGGACGGGCCGCACCCTCGCCTCCGTCCCCGCCCTCCCCCAGCTCCTCGAGCGGGGTCTTCTTGCGGTCGGCGCCCGGGGCGACCTCGCGCTGCTTGGCGTCCAGCAGTCCGTCGGGCGAGACCGCCATGGCCAGCTTGTCGGGGGACGGCTTCGGGGCGGCGTCCGGCATCCTGCCGGGCGCGCCCGCCTTCCGGGTGTCCCCACCCGCCGCGCCCGCCTGCGCCTCCCGGCTGGCCTGCTCGCTGCGCGCCCCCGGCGCCTGCTCCTTCACCTTGTTCTGGGTCGGCGTGGGCGCCGCCTTCTCGTAGTCGAGGCGGCGGAAGCGGGAGATGGTCTCCTTCTCGACGGAGTTGTTGCTCTCGGCGAGGAAGCGGGTGTCCTTGGGAGGCGGCTTGTCCCCGCTCGTGGGGGCCACGTCGACCACCTGGCCCGGCAGCTGCTGCTGCGGTGGCATCGGGACCTGCTGGGCCTGTTGCTGGGCGAGCGGGGCGGCCCGGGGAGGCTTCTGGGCCTGCGGGGCGCGGGGGGGAGGCGTCTGCGGGGGAGCCGGCCGGCTACCGTCGGCGATCTGCCGGTTCGCTGACCAGGCGTCCGCAGAGAGCGGCTCCATGGAGACCGAGCGCGGCCCCTCGGCGGGAAGCGCCTTCATCTTGGTCCAGTCGAGCTCGACCAGCCAGAGCACGAGCGCGTTCAGGAGGAGAGACGCCGCGACCCCGGCCAGCAGTCGCCAGCCAGTCCAGGAGCGATAGCGCTGGCGGCGCAAGCTGGGACCGAGGTGGTTCATCTTCGGGTGGGAATCTATAACAGACGCCCCCGGCGTGGGGCTCGCCCGTTCCGGTGGAATTCTCCTACGTTGACCGTCCGCCGTCGCGCCGACAAGATCCCCTCCCCGTGACCGGCCAGCCCGCCCGTCCCACGACCCCGCCCCCGGGGATGCCCCTCCGCGTCCGGCTCGCAACCGCATGCGCCGTGGCCTGCGCCGCGCTCGTCGCCGGATGGGCGACGGCCTTCGCCTGGGGCAACTCGCCGTCCGGCCGGTCGTTCATCCGGGAAAGGGCGGAAAAGGCCCTCACCGCCCGGATCGGGAGGGTGGAGGTCGGCGACGCGGGCCTGGACCTGCTGCTCCGCGGCCGGCTCGCCCCGGTGACCGTGCTCGGGTCGGGCGCCGACGGACCGCTGCTCCGGGCCGACCGGGTCGTGGTCCGGCCCCGTCTCGCTGCCCTCCTCGGAGGGCGCCTCGATCCCTCCGCCGTGGCGCTCCGGGGCGTGCGGCTCTGGCCGGGCCGGGAGGACCGGGAGGTCGGCCCCTTCGACCTGTTCGTCGAGCTGGAGACCGGAGGAGCGGTGGCCCTCCACGTCGGACTTGCCGGCGGCGGCCACGTCTACGCGAGCGGGAAGCGAGGTCCGGACGGCGTCGCATTCCAGGCGAAGGGCTTGGTCTCCCTCCCCGGCGATCTCCCGGCGGCGGTCACGGCCCGTCTCCCCTTCACGCCGGCCTCCGGGCGGCTCGCGCTCCGGGCCTCCGGAAGCTTCACGCCGGCCGGCGATCGCGTCGACGTCCAGGTGGACCTCCAGGCGGCCGACCTCACCTTCGAGGGTCCCCGGGTCGGACCGGTGCCGCTCGGTCCCCTGGCCGGCGGCGCGTCGGGCCGGGTTCGCTGGAGCGGACCGGCGAGGCGCCTCTCCCTGGAGGGTGGACGAGTCACCCTGGGTGAATCCGGCGAGGTCGCGGCGACGGTGGACGGGGAGGTGACCGTGCGGGGGGACACTCGCTTCTCGGTGTCGGCGCGGGCCGGCGCCGTTCCCTGGCAGTCCCTGGTGGACGCGCTCCCTCCCGGCCTCGGACCGCCGTCCGCGGCGCCGCGCCTGTCCGGCAACCTGTCCGCGCGGGCCTCGGTGAAGGGCCTGCTCTCCCGCCGGAGCGAGTGGGACGTGCAGGTCGACCTCGACCTCGAGGACCTGCGCCGGGCAGCGCGTGCCGGAGGTCCGTCCTGGCTCTCCTCCGGCTTCACCTGGACCCCCATCGACCCCGGTCCGGGCGAGCCCCGGCGCCGCATCGTGGTGGGGCCGGGCAACCCGGACTTCGTCCCGTATCCGGAGATCCCCCAGGTGCTGGTCCGGGCGGTCACCGCCAGCGAGGACGCCGGCTTCTTCGGCCACCGCGGCTTCGACTTCCGCGAGATCGCGAACGCCGTCACGGACCGGAGCCGGGTCAGGGGGGCGTCCACCATCTCCCAGCAACTGGCGAAGAACCTCTTCCTGTCGCCGGAGCGGACCCTGGCGCGGAAGGTCCGCGAGGCGCTCGGAACCGTCGCCCTCGAGGCGAGCCTTTCCAAGGCACGCCTCCTCGAGATCTACCTGAACATCGCCGAGTGGGGACCAGGGATCTACGGCGTGGGGGAGGCGTCCCGGTTCTGGTTTGGAAAGGACGCCCGCGCCCTCACCGCCCGGGAGGCGGCCTTCCTGGCCACCGTGATCCCGAGCCCGCGCCGGTTCCACGCGCGGCTGCTCCGTTCCGGCATCACGCCC
>DAIEMM010000266.1 GCA_027349605.1 Anaeromyxobacteraceae bacterium | reverse complement strand
GCTCGTAGTCGAAATCGTGGAGAAGCCCCACGACGCCCCAGGTCTCCAGGCCGGCCGGATCGGTCACGCCGCGGCTTCGCGCCAGGGCCCGCATGGTGGCCTCGACCGAGAGGGCGTGGCGGCGCAGCGGCTGGGACGGGGTGAACTCGGCGAGGAGGCTCCAGGCTGCGGCGCGGTCGTGGGGCATGGCGTGCTTCGTTATAGACTCAGGCCATGCTCCTCGCACCCCTCGCCCTCGCCGCCCTCGCGGCCTCGGCCACGCCCGACGTCCCCCGCCGCCCGGTCCACACCTACTCCATCGTCGCCCGCGACCCCGCCACCGGCGAGATCGGCGTGGCCGTGCAGTCCCACTGGTTCTCGGTGGGCTCGACCGTGCCCTGGGCCGAGGCCGGGGTGGGCGCCGTGGCGACGCAGTCCTTCGTCGACCCGAGCTACGGCCCGCTGGGGCTGGAGATGATGCGCGCGGGCAAGAGCGCTCCCGATGCGCTCGCCGGCCTGCTCGCAGCCGATCCCGAACGCGAGGTCCGGCAGGTGGCCATGGTGGACGCCCAGGGCCGGGTCGCCGCACACACCGGGAAGAAGGACATCCCCGCCGCCGGGCAGCACGTCGGGAACGGCTACTCGGTCCAGGCGAACCTCATGGAGAACGACCGGGTCTGGCCGGCCATGGCGAAGGCCTTCGAGACGGCGAAGGGCGACCTGGCCGAGCGCATGATGGCCGCCCTCGAGGCCGCCCAGGCGGTCGGGGGCGACATCCGCGGGCAGCAGTCGGCGGCCCTGGTGGTCGTGCCCGGGACTCCGAGCGGGCGCCCGTGGGCCGAGCGCATCTTCTACCTCCGCGTCGAGGACCACCCGAAGCCGCTCGCGGAGCTGCGCCGCCTCCTCCTCGTCGCCCGCGGATACCGGCACATGAACGCCGGGGACCTGGCGGTCGAGAAGAAGGACGTCCCCGGAGCGGAGCGGGAGTACGGCGCGGCCATGAAGCTCCTCCCCGACTCGGCCGAGGTGGTCTTCTGGTACGCCGCGGCGCTGGCCATGGCCGGCGAGGTCGATCGGTCGCTGCCCCTCTTCGCCCGCGCCTACGCCCTCGACCCGGCGTGGCGCACCCTCGTCCCCCGCCTCCCCGCCTCCGGCCTCCTTCCCTCCGACCCGGCGGTCCTCTCCCTCATCGAGAAGGCCGGCGCCCAGGCGGCCCCCCGCTGAGCCCGGGGACTCGACTCCGGAACGAGCCCGTGCTCCAATCCGCCGCCAGATCATGAATTCGAAGCTCGCCTCCGTCGCATGGGTCGCCCTCGGCGTGGCCGTCGCCGTCCCCACCACGGGCTGGCTCCTCACCTCCAGCTCCCGCGAGGCTCGCCAGCTCGCCTTCCGTCCCGACGGGACCGACCTCAAGGCCACCGACGTCGACAACGCCCTGCGCGAGCTCTCGGAGAAGCTGAAGAAGGTCGAGTCGGGCCAGTCCGCGCTCCAGGGCGCGGCCGTCGTCCAGCAGGCCGCGATCGAGGACGTGAAGACCCAGGTCGCGCAGTCCGCCCAGGTCGACGGGGCGACCCAGGGACGCATCCAGGCGCTCGAGGGGCGCGTCTCCGACGTCGCCTCCCCGCGGCGCCGCATCGAGTACACCGACGGGAGCGACACCTCGTCGGTCACCTCCACCTACGTGCTCCTCCGCAACCTGGGCACGTTCTCGAAGTCCTCGCCCACCTCCACCGTCCTGCTCACCTGGAACACGCACGTCGACGCCATGGGAGAGCCGGGCACGTTCTGCGATTTCCAGCTCCGGGTGGACGGCAGGCCGGACACGGACCGGGACGGCGGCGGCGGCCGCGCCGTGGTCTACGTGCCCCCGGCCAGCACGGGTGGCTCCTCCCCGGTCACGGTGGCCACGCTCTTCGGACGGGTCGGCGCGGGGAACCACACCGCCAGCGTCTGGGTGCGCGGCACGGCGCGGGAGTGCATGGAGAACTACGGAAACTTCCCGCGCAACGTCATCGTGGAGGAAGGCGCGCGGGCGGAGTGACGCCCGGACCGGGCCAGGCGGATCCGTACGATTTCGAGGCGCTCGCCGGCCTCGACCGGACGACCCTCCCGGCGCCGCGGCCCGTGATCGCCCGGGACGGGACGGCGCTCGCCGTCCGGCACTACGGCCACGACGCGCGGACCGCCGTCGTGGCCCTCCACGGCATGTTCACCGACGGTTCCTGCTTCCATCGCATGGCCACCGATCTGGTCCGGCGGGGGCGGGCCACCGTCCACGTGCCCGACCTGCGCGGGCACGGCGCGTCGGGTGGCCGCCCGGGCGACGTCGACCACGTCGGGCAGCTCGACGAGGACCTCGTCGACGTCCTCGCGTCGGTGCGGGCCCAGCGCCCCGGGGCGAGCGTGGTGCTGCTCGGCCACTCCTCCGGCGGCGCGCTCGTCCTACGGCACGCGGGAGCCGGGCCGGGCGCCGGGGTGGAGGGCTACGTCCTGCTCGCCCCGTTCCTCGGAGGGGATGCGCCGACGACGCGACGGGTCCCGGGCGGGCCGGTCACGGTGGATCTCCCCCGGTTCGCCGACATCGCGCGCCGATCCGCCGGCGGGGACCCGTCGGGCCAGGACCAGGTGGTGTTGCGATTCGACCCGTCCGGCCTTCCCGGAACCGGCCTCGCGGCGCAGGCCTACACCTACAGGATGATGCTCTCCCTGGCGCCCCGCACCGACTTCGCCACCGAGCTGGCGGCCATCGCGCAGCCCCTCCTCGTCGTCGCCGGCTCCCTCGACGGATGCTTCGACGCCGAGAGGTACGAGCCGACCATCGCCCCGCACGCGAAGGGCACCTTCCGCGTGCTCCCCGGGGTCACCCACCTCGGCGTGCTGTCGAGCCCGCCCGCGTGGGCTGCGATCGCCGACTGGATCCCCTAGCGTCTCGCCAGGACGCCCTCGGAGCGCGCCGTGAGCGCGGTGGTCCGGGAGAGCAGCGCCTGCACCTCGTCGTAGACCGCCTCCGCGTCGAAGCGCTCCGGCGCGTCCTTCTCGGAGAGGCGCGAGAGCAGGTCGCCCACCTTGAGCAGGTGCTGGTGCGCGAGAAGGAGGTCGCGGGCCAGGCGCGCGCCCACGCGCGAGTAGATGACGCCCGACTGGAAGAGGCGGGCCAGCGCGCGCTTGTTGGCCTCGATGACGAGCTGGGTGCGACGCTGATAGTCGACCAGCCGTCGCGCGTCGCGGGCCCGCGCCAGCTCGATGACGGGGGTCTCGCAACGAGCGCTCTGCATCGTGATCGTCAGGGGCGCGTCCTCACGGGGGACATCGTAGGTGCGGGGCCGCGGCGCGGTAAACGGTCGCGTCCGCGACGCAGCGCGCCAACGAGCGAGCGGCGCTTGACTTCCGCGGCGACGTAGATCGAGCGGATCGCCTTCGGTCCGCCAGGCGTCTGCCGCCGGCGATCCGGCTGCCTCCCTCCTCGCCGCTGGTCCTCGAGGCGATGGTACACGACAAGTGAACGGCGCCGGATCACGCCGTGCCCGGGCAGCGCCGGCTCCGGCGCCCTCTGCGGAGGCGGCTCGTCCGGAGGCACCGGACGCCGGCTGACGCGGCAGGGGCCGAAGGCGGCCCGGGCGCCACGCTCGCCTGAAGACAGGATTCGCCGCCGGCGCGCAGCGGCGCTGCATCCGGCCGCTCGTCGAAAGCTCGCGCGC
>DAIEMM010000264.1 GCA_027349605.1 Anaeromyxobacteraceae bacterium | reverse complement strand
GGCGTGGCCTGGGGCCTGCGCGTGCTCGCCTCGCTCGCCCCCCCCGAGGAGCTCCTCGGAACGGTGCACGCCATCCTCCAGAAGCTCGGCCGGGAGTACACCCGGGACCCGGAGAAGAAGCTGGTGCTGCTCTCCTGGCTGCGCGAGCACCCGGACCTGGCCGCCCTGAAGCCGGCCGGTGGTCCCGAGCGCGACTAGGTGGTCGTCCCGCTCCTCGAGGACTTCGTGGACGACGTGCGCATCGCGGCGGCCCGCGCGCTCACCGTCGGGACGCCGAGCGACGCCGCGCGGGATGCGCTCATCGCCCTGCTCCTCCGCGACCGGGACAACGCGCGGGTCCGCGGCGAGGTGCTCCAGGCGCTGCACGACCTGGGCGCGGACGTGAAGGGGCACCGGACCGAGGTCGAGGCGATGCTCGTCGAGCCCTGGTACCTCGACCGCGAGGGGCGCGTGAAGCGCCGCGGCGCCTAGCCCGGCTCCCCCGGACCCCGACTTGGATCCCGCCCCTCCCACGCCCGCCGCGCCCCGCAGCCCACGCCGGCGGCGGCTCCTCTTCGACCGCTGGTTCGACCCCATCCACCTGCCGGAGGGGCTCGAGGAGCAGATGGCGGACCTGGCCGCGCGCGGGAGCGTGGTCTTCGTCGCCCGGTCCTCCGGCCTCATCAACTACCTCTACGTGAAGTGGCTGGTGCGCCGGCTCGGGCTGGCACCGCTCCGGGTCGCGGTGAACTTCGTGGGGCTCTTCGGGTGGCTGGCCGCGGTCTGGCGCAGCCAGCGCGCCCTCGTGGACGCGGCGGCGCGCGGGCAGTCGTCCGCCGTCATCTTCCTGAACTCCCACAAGGACAGCGCGCCTCCCTTCGAGGCGCTGGTGGAACTTCAGCGCGGACAGGAGCGCCCGCTCTTCCTCGTCCCCCTCATCCTGGTCTGGAGCCGCCGGGCCCAGCGCGTCGTCCCGCCCATCTGGGACCTGGTCTGGGGCTCGCCCGAGTCGCCCACCACGCTGCCCGCCGCGGTGGCCTTCTTCCGGAACTACAAGCGCGCCTTCCTCCGCGTGGGGCGCCCCATCGACCTGGCCACGTTCGTGGCCGAGCGCTCGGGGGAACCCGACGCCCTGGTGGCCCGCAAGGCCCGGGGCACGATCCACCACCACCTGGCCCGGGAGCTTCGCGCCGCCGTGGGTCCGCCGCTCCGGACCCCGACCCGCGTCGAGGAGAAGGTGATGCGGGACCGGCACCTGCGCGAGGTGCTGGAGCACGTCTCCCGGCAGAAGGGGCGCTCGGCGGGGTCGGTCCGGCGCGAGGCCGTCCGCGACCTCCGCGAGATCGCCAGCCGCTACTCGCCGCTCTTCATCGACTTCATCCGGCCCATCTTCCGCTGGATCTTCCAGACCATGTACGACCGGGTGGAGATCGACGAGAAGGGGCTGGCCGAGATCCGGCGGCTCGCGGCCGACAGGCCGCTCGTGCTCACGCCCAGCCACAAGAGCCACGTCGACTACATGCTGCTCTCCTGGGCCTTCTACGAGCACGGCCTCATCCCGCCGCAGGTCGCCGCGGGCATCAACCTGTCCTTCTGGCCCTTCGGATCGTTCGCGCGCCGGGCCGGCGCCTTCTTCATCCGGCGTTCCTTCAAGGGCGACAAGATCTACAGCGCGACCCTGCGCGCCTACGTGAAGTACCTGCTCCGGGAGCGGTTCACCCAGGAGTTCTTCCCGGAGGGCGGGCGCTCCCGGACCGGCAAGCTCCTCTTCCCCAAGACCGGCCTATTCTCCATGGAGGTCGACGCCTGGGGGGACGGCGCGGCGGACGACGTCCTGTTCATCCCCATCGCGGTGGACTACGAGCGGCTCGTGGAGGGCGCGTCGTACGCCGAAGAGCTCGCCGGGGGCGAGAAGAAGAAGGAGTCGTTCGGCGCCCTCCTCCAGACGCCCCGGGCCCTCCTGCGGCGTTACGGCCGCATCTACCTCCAGTTCGGCACGCCGGTCTCCCTGAAGGACGTCGCCGAGAAGCAGCTCGGGGCCAGCGCGGGAGCCCCCTCGCTGACCATGGACGTGGACGAGCGCGGCCCCGACTCGCGCCGCTCGCTCGTCCAGCACCTGGCCAACCGCGTCATGTGGGGCATCGCCGAGGTGGTGACGGTCACGCCGGTCAGCCTGGTGGCGGCCGCCCTCCTCTCCCACGTGCGGCGCGGCATCTCGGCGGGGGACGTGGCCGAGCGCGTGGACCTGCTCCGGGCCATCGCGGTCGGGGAGAACGCCCGGATCGCCTCGGGCCTCGTCGACGCCCCGTCCGATCCGATGGCCCCCGGCCCCATTCACGACGCCGTCGCGACCTTCGCGGCCAACAAGGTGATCGACGTCCAGAAGGCGGGTGGGCAGGTCATCTACCAGGTGCCGGACGGGAAGCGCACGTACCTCGACTTCCACCGGAATGCCATCCTGAACCGGTTCGTCGGGCTCTCGCTCGTCGCCCAGTCGGTCCGTTCCCGGCCGGGAGGCGCGACGCTCGAAGAGGTGCGGGACGACGTCCGCTGGCTCTCCCGCCTCTTCCGGCTCGAGTTCATGTACCCGGTGGGCGCCACCTTCGACTCCATCTTCCAGTCGAGGCTCGACTCCCTCGTCGGCCTGGGCGCGGTCGTCGAGACGGGCGGAGTGGTCCGGCCCGGACCGGCCCGGTCCCGGATCGACTTCCTCGCCGACCTGACGCGGCCCTACCTGGAGGCGTACCGCGTCGCAGCCGAGACGGTCCGGACCGCCGGGCTCTCCGGCGCCTCGGCCGACCGGAAGGCGCTGGTCAAGCAGGCGCTCGAGCGGGGGCTCGCCGAATTCCTCTCCGGTACCG
>DAIEMM010000243.1 GCA_027349605.1 Anaeromyxobacteraceae bacterium | reverse complement strand
CCGCGTCACGAACCAGGACAGCACGAGGTTCACCAGGCTCACGACCAGGGCACCGAGGAAGGCGGCCCCGAACCCGTTCACCCGGAATCCCAGCCCGAGCGCCCCGGAGAGCGCCGAGGTGATCCAGAGGGCGAGGGCGTTCACCACGAAGAGGAAGAGCCCGAGCGTGAGGAGGATGAAGGGGATCGAGAAGAAGGTCAGCAGCGGCTTCACGACCGCGTTGACGACGCCGAAGACGAGCGCGACGCCCAGGAAGCCGAGCCACCCCCCCTCGTAGGTGATGCCGGAGACGAGGCGCATGGCCACCCAGAGGGCGGCCGCGTTGAGCAACAGCCGGAGGATCAGTTCCATGTCAGTGCACCGGCGGCGCCATCGCCGCCGCTCCCTTGCGCGCGATGACCGCGAGCATCACGTAGTTCCACCCCTGGAAGATCATGTCGATGGCGACGAACATCCCGATGACCCAGAGCGACGAGGCTGGCCATCCGTTCCAGATGAGCAGGCCGAGCAGCACGGAGACGGCCCCGTTGCCGAGCCCCCAGCCCCATCCCGGGTGGCGGCTGCTCACCGCGCCCACCACGCGAAAGGCGCCGAGCACGAGGAAGTACGACGCCGCGAGCAGGGTGAGGATCCCCAATCCGACGAGCGGACGCATCCAGATGACGGCGCCGGCGGCGATGGAGAGGAGCCCGCCGAAGAGGAACAGGAAGAACCCCTGCCATCGCTGGTGCCGGAAGGCGTGGATCACCTCCATCACCCCGTAGGCGACGAGCAGGCCGCCCACGAAGATCGTGGTGACCACCGACACGGCGAAGGCGTACCCGAGCCCGGCCACGCCGCCCACCACGAGCAGGATGCCCCAGGCGAGCAGCCAGCCCCAGGCCTTCCTCATCTCGCCCGCTACCGCGTCCCGCGTCTCGACCATGGCCATGTGGATCCTCCTCCCCGATCGGTAATGCGCCGCGCACGGGGAGGGGGATAGACCCCTCATGGGTCACAGCGAGTGAACCATCCCGGGCGGGTCGCGCTGTCAGACCGACCCCGTACCCTCCCCTCCGTGACGCCCCGCCGATTCCTCGCGCTCGACCTGGAGACCGTCCCCGACGAGGACCTCGTCGCGGCCGTGGACGGCGAGCCGGCGCGGCCCTACGCCGAGAAGCTGCGCCGCCTCCTCGACGAGCGGCGCTCCCGCAGCGGAGGCCGCACCGACTTCCTGCCCATCCCCTACCACCGGCCGGTCGTGGCATGCACGCTCGAGGCCGAGGAGAAGGACGGCGTGGTCCGCGTGGTCGACGCCACCACCTGGACCGACCGGGCCGGCGACGAGGCCTCCTTCCTGCGCCGCACCTGGCAGCGCATCGCCGGTCGCACCGTGGTGTCCTTCCACGGCCGGGGTTTCGACCTGCCGGTCCTGGAGATGCGCTCCCTCAAGCTGGGGGTTCCCGCCCCGCGATGGTTCCGCGGCGCCCGGGCCGAGGGTGCCGAGGAGCACCTCGACCTCATCGAGCTGCTCTCCAACGGCCGGGCCGCTCCGGCGGCCCCCCTCGACCTGTACGCGAAGCTGGTGGGGCTGCCCGGGAAGGAGGAGGTGGCCGGCCGGGACGTCCACGTCCTCTACGGGGCGGGGGAGCTGGGCCGCATCGCGGCCTACTGCATGACCGACGTGGTGCAGACCTGGCTGCTCTTCCTGCGCTACCGGCTGGTGGAGGGAAGCCTCACCCGCGACGGCTACGACGAGAGCGTGGCCTCGGTGCGCAGCGACTTCCTGCCCGTCGCGCGGCGCAGCCTGGCTCCCGCCGAGGCGAGGCAGCTCGACGGGTGGATGGAACGGAGCGCCCGCTTCTTCGGCGAGCCCGCACCGGCCCGCCAGGCGCGCTGAGCGCGCCCGGCGACCGGGGGCCGGGAACTGCCGGGATCTAGCGGGCCTTCTTGGCCCTGCGCTTGCGCTTCTTGGAGAGGACGCCGGCCCGCTTGGCGGCCGTGCGCTTCACCTTGCTGCGGTTCTTCACCTTGCGCTTCGAGCGATTCGTCCGGAGTGTCGCCATCTCGTTCCTCCTTGTTGGGGGCGGCAGTCTATTCGTAGCGGCCGGTACGTCAACCCGGACGCTCCCGTCATGCGATCCAGTCCTTCTCCTTCAGCTTGGTGGGCAGGTACTCCTCGGTGATGAAGGAGATTCCGCGCCGGGAGAGCGCCTCCAGCTCGTACTTCACCCCCGACCGGATCATCTCCTGGATCTCGCGCTGCCACTGCTTGGCCTGGAACCACGGGTAGGCGAGCATCTGCCTGGCCCGGGCCACGTCGCCGTCGTCCATCTTGATGGCCACGTTGGATGGGAGCTTGTAGGCGACCTTGTCGAAGGAGGAGAGGCCGATGAACCGGGCGTCGGGCACGGCCATGCGCATCGACTCGAAGGCCAGGTTGATCGAGCCCTGCTTCACCACCGAGTAGATGTAGAAGCCCCACGGGTCGTTGTCGACCAGCACGTACACCGGGAGTCCGAGCTCGCGGTGCAGGCGCTGCACCAGGCGGCGCACCCCGCGCGGCGGCTGCCCGCCGCCGTGGATGATGACGGCGTTCTGCCTCTTCCAGAACTTGTCCTCGTTGAACCGGCTCCAGACCGCGTCCTTCTCCACCAGCAGCACGTACTTCGCCTCGTGCCGGCCGAACTGGATGACGTTCTCCTCGACGATGGAGGGGACGCCCCAGCCTCCCGAGCCCATGCGGCGCAGGTCGATGGTGTCGCCCGAGTCGCGGATGGTGATGGGGCCCACCATGGTGCCCTTGCGGGACGCGAACAGGTGCAACTCCTCCCGGAGCGCGTCGAGGGCCACCTCGATGTCCTCGATGATGGGGTCCGACTCGTCCTGCTCCTCGAAGGTGTTCTGCTTGGTCTCGCCGATGGAGTGCTTGGTGATGTAGTAGAGGTCGCGGATGCTGGTGGTCTTCC
>DAIEMM010000242.1 GCA_027349605.1 Anaeromyxobacteraceae bacterium | reverse complement strand
CGGTACTACTTCGAGTTCTTCAACTACCTGCGCAGCCCGTACTCGAGCGGCCAGGCGGTGCCGGAGCCGGGCCGGGCCTTCTACGTGGCGCTGCAGTACGAGATGTAGCGCGACGGCGCAGGGCCGGGAGGCAGGGCGCTGCCGGAAGGTCGAGGCGGCGTTCGCTCCTCGCCCCCCGAACGTTCGGGGCATGTCCCTGGACGCGCGCGCCGGGCCGGGAGCAGCGCTTGCTCCAGGAAGGGCGGCCGGTTGCGTCACCCCGGCCGGGGTACGGCGCGTGCAAGCACGATCCGGATGAACCAGATGTTCAGCGGGATCATCGAGGCGCTGCCGAACCCGATCTTCGTGAAGGACGAGGGTCGCCGCCGGGTGCTGCTCAACGACGGCTACTGCAAGCTGCTCGGGTTCCCCCGCGAGCAATTGCTCGGGAAGACCGACCACGACCTCTTCCCGAAGGCCGAGGCGGATGTCATCTCGTCGAAGGACGACGAGCTGTTCCGGTCGGGCGGCGTCAGCGAGAGCGAGGAGCGCTTCACGGGCACGCAGGGGCAGGAGCACGTGCTCGTCGAGCGCAAGAAGCTCCACGTCGAGCCCGACGGACGCCGCTTCCTCCTGGGCATCCTCACCGACATCACCGAGCGGACCAAGGTGGAGCGGGCGCTGGAGGCATCCGAGACGAGGTACCGGCGGCTCTTCGAGGCAGCCAAGGACGGCATCCTGATCCTCGACGCGGTGAGCGGGAAGATCGTCGACGTGAACCCGTTCCTCCTGGAGCTGACCGGCTACGCGAGGAAGGACTTCCTGGGCCTGCACGTCTGGGAGATCGGTCCGTTCAAGGACAGGGCCGAGTCCAGGGCCTCCTTCGCCGACCTGCAGGCGAAGGCGTACGTCCGCTACGACGACCTTCCGCTGCTGGGCCGCGATGGGCGGGAGATCGCGGTCGAGTTCATCAGCAACGTGTACGCCGTCGACGGGCAGGACGTGATCCAGTGCAACATCCGCGACATCACGGCCCGGAAGCAGGCGGAGAAGGAACGAAAGGTCCTGGAGCAGCAGTTCCACCAGTCCCAGAGGCTGGAGAGCGTCGGACGGCTCGCCGGTGGAATCGCCCATGACTTCAACAACCTCCTCACGGTGATCCTCAGCTGCGCGGAGACGCTGAACGAGGCCGGAGCCGGAGCGGTGGCCCCGGAGCAGGCCGAGCTCCTCGACGACATCCTGATCGCGGGGAGGCGGGCCGAGGAGCTGACGCGCCAGCTGCTCGCGTTCGCCCGCAAGCAGGTCATCGCGCCGGTTCCCCTCGACCTGAACGGCGTCGTGCGCGAGTGCGAGAAGCTGCTCCACCGGTCGCTGGGCGAGGACGTCGAGCTCGTCAGCACGCTGCACCCCGAGCTCTGGATGGCCAGGTGCGACGCGGGACAGATGGAGCAGGTGATCCTGAACCTCGCCATCAACGCGCGCGACGCGATGCCCCGAGGAGGAAAGCTCATCATCGAGACCGCCAACGTGGAGGTGGACGACGAATTCGTGCAGCAGAACCGGTTCATGCGCGCCGGACCGCACGTCCGGCTGAGGGTCAGGGACACGGGCGAGGGGATGGCGCCCGAGGTGAAGGCCCACCTCTTCGAGCCGTTCTTCACGACCAAGCCGCCCGGGAAGGGGACCGGCCTCGGGCTCGCCACGGTGTACGGGATCGTGAAGCAGAGCGAGGGGTCCATCCTCCTGGAGAGCGACCCGGACCACGGCACGACCTTCGACATCTACCTTCCCCGGACCACGGATGCGGTGGTCGCCACCCCCGCGACGGTGCCGTCCGCCAGGCGCGGGACGGAGACCGTGCTGGTCGTCGAGGACGACCCCCTCGTGAGGAAGGTCACGGTCCGGTCGCTCGGCGCCGCCGGGTACCGGGTGATCGCCGCCAGCAACGGACGCGAGGCCCTGGAGATTGCGGCGAGCGACGAGGTCTCGTTCGACCTGCTCATCACCGACCTCATCATGCCGGGACTCAACGGGCTCCAGGTCGCCGACGGGATCCGGAAGGACCGCCCCGGGGTGCGCGTGCTCTACATGTCGGGCTACGCCTACGACGTCATCTCCAAGGCCGGGGTGATCGATCCCGGGATCGAGATCCTCAGGAAGCCCTTCTCGGTGACGCGGCTCCAGGAGCGAGTGCGGAAGGCCCTGGACTCCGGCTGACGGGGAGAGGGTTCCTCACGCCCCCGTGGCGGGCGGCTCCGCCGGAGGGGGCGGCACCCGCAACCTCACCCTGCGGACGCGCTGGCGGGTCGCCTCGACGACCTCCGCCTCGATTCCACCGGGGAGAGCGATGCGCGCCCCCGCCGCCGGGATGGCGCGCTCCTGGTGAAGCAGCAGCCCGGCCAGCGTGGAGAATCCGGGGCCGACCGGGAGATCGGTTCCCAGCTCCCGGTTGATCTCGTGGACCGGTGCGGTGCCGAGCGCGAGGAACACGCCAGGACCTTCCGGCTGGAGCACCCCCGAGGGCGTCTCGTGCTCGGCGAAGATCTCCCCGAGCACCTCCTCGGCGAGGTCCTCCACCGAGACCAGGCCGGCCACCGACCCGAGCTCGTCCACCACGACGCCGATGTGGGTGCGGGAGAGCTGGAGCACGCGGAGGACCTCCACGGCGCGGGTCTGCTCGGGAAAGAACGGCACCTTGCGCAGCGCAGACCGGAGGTCCACGCGGCCGTCGACCAGCTGCGCGTAGAGCTCCCGCGCCATCACGTAGCCGAGCACGTTCTCCGGTCCCCCGCCGGTGAGCGGGTACCGGGAGAACGGCCGGTCCCGGAGGAGGGCGCGGACCTCGGCCGGGGAAGCCGTCTCCTCGAGGGAGCAGATGGAGCCCCGAGGGACCATCACGGCCCCGACCGGGAGGTCGCCGAGGTCCATCGCGCGCGTCGCGATCTCGCCGGCCCGCGCGTCGACCGCTCCGGCCTCGGTGGCCTCCTCCAGGAGCTGGCGCAGCTCCTCCCGGGACAGCCGGCTCTCCACGAAGGTGGTCCGGTCGTGGAACGGCCGCAGGAAGACGTTGGAGACGGCGGTGAGCAGGGCCACGACGGGGCTGGCCACGCGGGAGACGAGGAGCAGCACCGGGGCCGCGAGCAGCGCGAACCGGTCGCTGGATCGCAGCGCGAGCGACTTGGGCACGAGCTCGCCGAGGACGATGGAGAGGGCCGACACCAGCGCGACGACCAGGGCCAGCGCCAGGCGGTCCGCCCCGGCGCTCACGCCCAGGGACCGCAGCGCGCCAGCCACCGGCTGCTCGAGCACCACGCCGCCGAAGGCGCCGGCGCTGGCGCCCACGACGGTGATCCCCACCTGCACGGTGGCCAGGAACTGCTCGGGCTTCTGGCGCAGGGCGAGTGCCGCCCGGGCGCGGGTGCTCCCGGCGTCGGCCAGCTCCCGGAGCCGCGACTTGCGGACCGAGAGGATGGCGATCTCGGCGCCCGAGAAGAAGGCGTTCAACGCCGTGAGGGCGAGCAGGACCGCGAACGGGGACAGGAATTCCATCATCCGGAAGGAGGATGGATATCAGGAAGTGCTGGGACCCGGGAATGCCGGACCCGGCCGCATGCCCGCTCCTCGGCCGCGCGCCTCGACTCCTAGTGTCCGCGCCGGGACCAGTAGAAGCCGCCACCACCGAAGAGGAAGACGACGAGGATGATGAGGAGAATGGTGTTCGTGGACATGGTTCACCTCCGGATGCGGGGAACTGGAGGATTCAAGCTGCATCCGCCGTGCCCCGCGCTCGTCGCCCGGAAAGGTGCCGGATTCCCGGGCCAGGCCCGACCCGCGCGCTCCCCCGGACGGTTCGCGAACGCCGGCGAACG
>DAIEMM010000238.1 GCA_027349605.1 Anaeromyxobacteraceae bacterium | reverse complement strand
TCTCGTCGAGCCGGCGCGGGCCCGTCACCACGCGAGGGTCGGCGGTGTAGACGCCGTCGACGTCGGAGTAGATCTCGCAATCGGCGCCCAGCGATGCGGCCAGGGCGACCGCGGTGGTGTCCGACCCGCCGCGCCCCAGCGTGGTCACCTCCTTGCGCGGCGAGACCCCCTGGAAGCCGGCCACGATCACCACCCGCCCGCGATCGAGCTCCTCCCAGACCCGCACCGGCCGGACCTCGACGATGCGCGCCGAGGCGTGCCGGTCGTCGGTGAGGATGCCGGCCTGACTGCCGGTGAAGCTGACGGCCGGGCACCCGAGATCCTCGAGCGCCATGGCGAGCAGCGCCATGGAGATGCGCTCCCCCGCGGTGAGCAGCATGTCGAGCTCGCGCCGGGCCGGGGACCCGGAGACGCGCCTGGCCAGCGCCAGCAACTCGTCGGTGGTCTTCCCCATGGCCGAGACCACCACGCAGATCCGCCGGCCGTCCCGGCGCGCCGCGGCGACCCGCTCCGCGACCTTGCGCACCTTCTCCACGTCGGCCACCGACGACCCGCCGTACTTCTGCACCACCACGTTCATCGCGCCCCTCCGCCGTCCTGGGTGCGCCGATCCTATCACCGCGTCGTTCCTTGACAGGCCCGGCCGCGAACGCGATTGTCGGCGGGGCGTCGCACGGAGGGCGTGGATGATCGAGGTCAGCGGTCTCACCAAGCGCTTCCGCGACCGCGCCGCCGTCGACGACCTCACCTTCCGCATCGCCCGCGGCGAGGTGGTCGGCCTGCTCGGCCCGAACGGGGCGGGCAAGACCACGACGTTGCGGCTGCTCACCGGCTTCCTGCCCGCCACGGCGGGCTCGGTCCGGGTGGCCGGCTTCGACGTTTTCGAGGAGCCGCGCCAGGCCCGGCGCCGCATCGGCTACCTGCCCGAGGTCCCTCCGCTCTACGACGCCATGACGGTGCGGGGACAGCTCCGCTTCGCCGCCGAGCTGAAGGGGCTCCGGCGCGCGCTCCTGCCCGCGGAGGTGGACCGCGTGTCGCGCCTCACCGGCGTGAACGGCGTCCTGGACCGCCTCACCGTGAACCTCTCCAAGGGTTTCCGGCAGCGGGTGGGCATCGCCCAGGCGCTCCTCGGCGACCCGGACGTGCTCATCCTCGACGAGCCCACGGTGGGGCTCGACCCCATCCAGATCCGCGAGGTCCGCGATCTCATCCGCTCGCTGGGAGGGCGGCACACCGTGATCCTCTCCTCCCACGTCCTGCCCGAGGTGGCCATGACCTGCTCGAAGGTGCTGGTGCTGAACGCCGGGCGGATGGTCGGCTTCGACACCCTCGACGGGCTCATCGCCCGGCACCTCCCCGGCCGGACGGTCACGCTCGACGACATCGCCTTCCTGGAGGAGATCTTCGGGAAGCTCGTCATCCCCGCCTGAGGAACGTGCGCGCCACCCTCGCCATCGCCCGCAAGGAGCTCTCGGTCACCTTCACCACCCCCGTGGCCTGGGTCGTGCTCGTGGTGGTGGCCTTCTTCTCCGCGCAGGTCTTCGCCGGCGCGCTCGACGGCTTCCGGCTCCTCACCTCCCGGGCCGGCGAGATCCCGGGGGGCGCGCAGCTCCTCGAGCGGGTGAACCTCACCGACGCGGTGGTGGCGCGCCTGTTCGGTTCGGTGGGGCTCTTCCTGGTGATGACCATGCCCTTCCTGTCCATGCGGCTCGTGGCCGAGGAGCGGCGCACCGGCACCTTCGAGCTGCTCATGACCGCCCCGATCCGCCCCGTCGAGATCGTGGCCGGCAAGTACCTGGCCTCGCTGGCGGTCCTCGCCGTCGCGCTCCTGCTCGTGGCCCTCTTCCCGGCCTTCCTGTCGGTTGCGGGACGCGGGGCGCAGGGGGGCGGCGCCGTCGAATGGCCCACGGTGGCCGCCGGCCTGCTCGGCCTCTTCCTCCTCGGCGCCGCGGCGCTGGCCGTCGGGATCGCCTTCTCGGCGCTGGCCGGGACGCCGGTGGTCGCGGCGCTGCTCTCGCTGCTGGTCCTGCTGGGCCTCTGGCTGGCCGGGATGTTCACGGTGGGCGCCGGGGGCGCCGCCCGCAACCTGGCGGCCGGTCTGTCGGCCTCCGAGCACCTGGCCCCGTTCCTCCAGGGCCGCATCGCCCTCCCCGACGTCCTCTACTACCTGTCCCTCTGCGCCCTCGGCCTCTTCGTCGCCGAGCGGGCCGTCGAGGGTCGCCGCTGGGCCTGACCGTGACGCGCTCGCTCGCCGCCCGCATCCTCGTCGCCGCCGGGCTCCTGCTGCTCGCGAGCGCCGTGGTGACGCTCCTGCTCGGCGACGCGCGGCTGCTCCTCGCCAAGGTCTCGCTGGGAATCGCCGCCGTGGCCGCCGGCGCGGCGCTCTCCGGGCGGGAGGGCCTCTCGCGGGCGCTCTCCGGGCGCGGGACCCATTACGCCGCCGTCACCGTGCTCTCCGCCCTGCTCCTGTCGGCGTCGCTCGGCGCCGCCCTCTGGATCTCGTACCGCCGGCCGCTGGCCCTCGACGTGACCCGAGAGCGCATCCACACCCTCTCCCCGGACACGCTGCGGACCCTCGACGCGTTGCCCGGGGACGTGGAGGTGCTGGCCTTCTTCCGCCCCGACGACGCCGGCTTCGCCTCCGCCCAGGACCTGCTGCGACGGTACGCCGAGCGGAACCGCCGCCTCCACTTCGAGATGGTCGACCCCTACCGCAGCCCGGACCGGGTGCGGCGGCACCAGATCTCCGAGTCGGGCACCCGGGTGGTGGTGGCGCCGGGACCGGCCGAGGTGCGCCTGCGGGAGGTGTCGGAGGAGTCGCTCACCAATGCGCTGGTGCGGGTGTCGCACCCCGTCCGGCGTCGCGTCTATTTCACCCAGGGTCACGGCGAGGGGTCCCCGGGCGACGCCGCGCGGACGGGCTGGTCGCTCGCCGCACGGGCGCTCGAGCGGGAGAACCTGGACCTCGTCCCGCTCTCGCTCCTCTCCGCCGGGGCGGTGCCGGCCGACGCCGCGGCGCTGCTGGTGGTCGGCCCCCGCAGGCCCTTCCTCGACCCGGAGGTGGAGGCGCTGCGGAGCTACGCCGCGCGCGGCGGGCACCTGGGGATCTTCGTCGAGCCCGAGCTGGACGCCGGGCTCGACCCGGTCCTCGGCGCGCTGGGCATCGAGGCGGGCAACGACATGATCGTGGACCCGAACCCGCTCTCGCGCCTCGCCGGGGCCACGCCGGTCATGCCGGTGCTCAAGGCCACCACCTCCCATCCGGTGAGCGAGCCGCTGGCCGACGTGGGCGTGGTCTTCCCCACCGCCCGATCCCTCGTCGCCCTGCGGGGGGCCCCGGCCCGGGCCGTCCCGCTGGCCCTCACCTCCGAGAGCGCCTGGGCCGAGAACGACGTCCGCGCCATCTTCTCGGGCTCGGCCCGCCTCGACGAGGGGGAGAAGGTCGGCCCCGTTCCGCTCGCGCTGGCGGTGAAGTGGCCGGTGGCCGGCGACCCGCCCCACGAGCTGCGCGCGGTGGTGGCCGGCGACTCCGACTTCTTCTCCAACGGCTACCTCCACCTGCTCGGGAACCAGGACCTCTTCCTT
This sequence comes from Anaeromyxobacteraceae bacterium, assembly GCA_027349605.1. Taxonomy (GTDB): domain Bacteria; phylum Myxococcota; class Myxococcia; order Myxococcales; family Anaeromyxobacteraceae; genus CAIOAK01. The sequence goes on along the minus strand of DAIEMM010000238.1, from coordinate 2,336 downwards.
TCGATGGTGAGCTGGCTCGCCGAGCGGGACGACCGGCTCACCATCCGTCCGCGCGCCCGGGAGGCGTCCCGCATCTCGCTCACCGAGGCCCAGGTGGGAACGCTCAAGTTCCTGGCCATCGACGTGGTGCCGGTGGCGCTCCTGCTCGCCGGCATCACGGTCTGGCTCGCCCGCCGGGAGCGCTGACGGTGAAGGCCCGCTCCCGCACGCTCTTGCTCGCCACGGCCCTCGGCGCGGTCCTCGCCAGGCTGGTCGCCTGGGCCCTGCTGGCCGTGGAGCGCCCCGACGCGGCGGCGCGGGCCCGCCACGACGCGGACGCCCGGGCGCTCCCCTTCCGGCCGGGCGACGTCGTGTCGCTCTCCATCGCGCCTCGCGGGTCGCCGGAGGTCCGGCTGGAGCGCACCGGCTCCGGGTGGAGCATCGTCCCCTCCGGAGGCGAGGCGAACGCCGCGGCGGTCGAGGGGCTCCTCGACCGGCTCTCCGAGATGCGGGTGCTGGGTTCCCTGCGCGCCGGACCGGCCGATCTGGCCGCCCGAGGGCTCGAGCCGCCCTCCTCCCGCGTCACCGTCACCCTCCGGGACGGGAGCGCGCTGTCGCTCGACCTGGGCGACGCGAGCGCGTTCGACCGGACCCGGTTCGGCCGGAGGGGCGAGCGGGTCCTGGCCATCGAAGGAGTCCCCCCGGTGGCGCTCGATCCGGCCCCGGTTCGCCTCCTCGCCGCCCCGGGCGGTGGATGAGCTTGATCTTCCGGGGGCTTGCCCTTATCTTCCCCGCTCCCGAACATCCGTTTCAGAGAGGTTGCGAGAGATGGCACGCGTCACAGTCGAAGACTGCCTCCCGATGGTCGAGAACCGGTTCGCCCTGGTCCTGCTCGCCACCAAGCGCACCCGCCAGCTGATGGCGGGCGCCCGGCCCCTGCTCGCCGCCGGCCGGAACAAGTCGACCGTCCAGTCGCTCCGCGAGATCGCCACCGGGAAGGTCCGCTTCGACCGCTCGGTTCGCGACGCCCTCGCCGGGAAGTTCGATCGCGAGAAGCCGGTCGCCGGCACCCCGTCGCGCTCCAAGTAGCGCCGTCAGGCCCGCGAGGCGAGGTAGTCCGGCTTCTCCGCCGTGCCTCGCCGGTAGGTCGCCCGGAGCTCCCGCAGGAATCCGTCCCGGTCGCCGGGCTCCACGAATCGGTGCTCCAGGAAGCGGACCTCCTCGAAGAGCCTGCGGCGAAGCCGCCCGGCACGGGTGGCGAGGTACACGAAGTGGGAGATCCCCTCGGCGGCCGAGGTGATGCCCTCCAGCACCGGCCGGGCGAGCATCCGGACCCCGCCCCGGTGCGCCGCTGCGGCCGCCGCGGCCAGGACGCCCGGGTCGAGGTAGAGCCCGACGTCGAGCCAGCTGGCGCCCTCCCGCACCAGCAACTCCTCCGGCGCCCTCGGCCCCGCCCCGCTGGCCAGGGCCCCCTCTCGCTCGATCAGGAAGTCGACGACGGGTGGGGCCAGGGTCGTCGCGGCCGGTGGCGGGGGGGCCATCAGTTCGAGAGGACCCTGGACCCGGGTCCGGCGAAGAGGGCCACGCCCCGGGAGCGCAGCTGCTCCGCGACGCGCTGGCTCCCGGTGTGGAGGAACCGTTCGTAGAGGCGCAGGAGCCCCCGGTTGGAGCGGAGTTCCTGCATCTCGGCGATCTCGGCCAGCACGTCGACGAACACCTCGAAGCGCGCGGACATCTCGCCGAAGGTCTCGGCCGCGCCCGCGGGACCGGGCGAGGCCGCGAGCGCCTGGTAGGCGCGCTCCCCCATCCCGACGTAGTACCCGGCGTCGACCTGCGAGCGCGCCAGGGAGTCCCCGAAGAAGCCGGCCACGAAGAGGGAGGTGTCCCCGAGCCGGCGGAGCCCCTCCCGCTCGAGGAACCGCTCCAGGAGCCGCACGAGGTAGAACTCGGTCGACTCCTGGACGCGGAGCTTCCGGTGCGCGAGCACCCCGACCACCAGTTCCCGGAAGAACTCCCGCGGGGTCTGGTCCGTGACGATGGATCCCTTGGCGGCTGTCACATCTCGATGGACGCACGGGGACGCAAATGATTCAACCCAGCGAAATGACAAATGATATTTACAATTCCGACCAGCACTCCGCCCCTTCGAGCACTCATTCGTGGCGACTGCCAGGGAATGCTCATAAGTAATCGATAAGACCGACGATTTAATTTTGTCGCCACCGGTTGACAGTGCCCGGGCGCTGATTACACTCCACCCGGCTCTTGGCAGACGGACATCCCGACTGCCAGGGCCCCCATCGTTCCAACCGGTTTCCGCGCGTCCCCCTGGGGCGACAGGCGCGGATTCGAAAGAG
>DAIEMM010000231.1 GCA_027349605.1 Anaeromyxobacteraceae bacterium | reverse complement strand
TGACGGTGGTGAGGCACAACTGCCCACTTCGAATGGGCTTCACGATCTCGGGGAAGCGGACGACGAGCCGGGTGGCGACCTGGCGGTAGTGGGCCGAGCCCCGGGAGAGATGAAGCTCCCGGTGGAGATAGTCGAAGAGCGTGGCGTAGCCGAGTTCCCGATACGCCGCCAGCCGGTCGAACTCCGCGAGGGAGAGGAGCAGGTCGGCCAGGGCGCCTCGCTCGGCGCGGAGGAGTTCTGCATGACGGAGGGACCATTCGCGTGCGTTCATGGATCCACCATCGCACGGGAATTTCGGCCCTCGCCGAACGGCCGGGAATGGCTTCCCGCGCGAATTCCCGCTCCGGGATCTCGAACCTCGTCAGGAACTCCCGGCGCCGCCCCTGCGCGAGATGCGGCGTCGTCAGCACCATTCCCTCGGCGCCTCGTCCGCGGCATCACGACTCGCGCGATTCGACGTCAACAGACAACGAGTGAACGCCCCATCTGGCCGAGGTCCGCGGCGCAGACCTCGCCATCCCCTCGCGGCTACCGCAGCGACTCGTTCACCTCGTCGAGCACCGCCCGCGGCGGGCGCACCGCCGCCTGCGGGAGCGTCGCGAGCGGCCCGTCCACCGTGGCGAGCCGGGTCAAGAAGTCGGGCGCATCCGGATCGGCGAAGAGGACGCCGGTGAGGACGGACTCCTCCCCGGCCGACTCCATGAGCCGGGCCACGGCGCGCGAGCGGCTGCCCGGGTCGTAGTCCGCCTCCAGCTTCCGGAGGCGGAGGCGCGACCCGTCGTGCATCCGCACGTCGACGGTCGTTCCCGGGTCGTACTCCACGGCGATGTCCTCGAAGTGGGGCACGAGGGAGACCTCCTGGAGAGGCTCGACCTGCTCCTTCAGGAAGGCGTAGCTCTTCGTCGAGCCCTCGTGGTCGTTGAAGGTGACGCAGGGGCTGAGCACGTCGAGGAAGGCGGTGCCCCGGTGGACCAGCGCCGCCTTCAGCATGGCGGAGAGCTGCTTCTTGTCCCCGGAGAAGCTGCGCCCCACGAAGGTGGCGCCGAGCTGGATGGCCAGCGCGCAGGTGTCGATGGGCGGCAGGTCGTTCACGGCGCCGCCCTTCAGGACCGAGCCCATGTCGGCGGTGGCGGAGAACTGCCCCTTGGTGAGGCCGTACACCCCGTTGTTCTCGACCACGTAGACCATGGGCAGGTTCCGCCGCATGAGGTGCACGAACTGGCCGATGCCGATGGACGCGGTGTCGCCGTCGCCCGAGACGCCCAGCGCGAGCAGGTGCTTGTTGGCGAGCAGCGCGCCGGTGGCCACCGACGGCATGCGCCCGTGCACCGAGTTGAAGGCGTGGCTGCGGGAGAGGAAGTAGGCGGGGCTCTTCGAGCTGCAGCCGATTCCGGAGAACTTGGCCACCCGCTCGGGCGGGATGCCCAGGTCGAAGCAGGCCTCGAGGATCCGCTCGGAGACGGCGTTGTGGCCGCACCCCGCGCAGAGCGTGGTCTTGCCGCCCCGGTAGTCGATCACGGTGAGGCCGATGCGGTTCTGGCGCGGGGCGGCGGCGGTGGCGGGAACGGACACTAGGACCTCTCCTTCTCGAGGATCTCGTGGGTGACCGAGCGGGCGTCGAGCGGCAGCCCGGTGATGTGGGCGACCGGGCGGAGCCGGGTCACCTGATCCGGCGGGAGGTCGAGCCTGAGCAGCGCGGCGAGCTGGCCGTCCCGGTTCTGCTCCACCACGTAGACCCTCTCGTGGCCGGCCACGAAGTCGTGCACGGCGCGGGAGAAGGGCCACGCCCTGACGCGGAGGTAATCGGTCTCGAGCCCGGCCTCGACGCGCAGCTGGTCCTGGCTCTCGCGGATGGCCGGGTCGGACGATCCGTAGGCGATGACGCCGACCCGGGCGCGGCCACCGCCCTTCAGCACGGGAGGCGGCAGGGCCTCCCGGGCCCGGTCGAACTTGGCCGAGAGCCGATCCATGTTGCGGGTGAAGACCTCGGAGCTCTCGCTGTAGGCGGCGTTCTCGTCGTGCCCGGTACCGCGCGTGAAGTAGGCGGCCCGGGGGTGGTCGGTGCCGGGAAGGGTGCGCCATCCGACTCCGTCCCCGTCGACGTCCTTGTACCGGGCGAAGCCCCCCAGCCTCTCCAGCGCCTCCTTGTCGAGCACCTTGCCGCGGTCGATGGGCCGGTCGGGGTACGGGAAGGGCTCGGCCATCCAGTTGTTCATGCCCAGATCGAGGTCGGTGAGGACGAAGACCGGGGTCTGGAAGCGCTCGGCCACGTCGAAGGCCTCCACCGCGAGCGAGAAGCACTCCTCGACCGAGCCGGGGAGGAGCAGGATCTGCTGGGAGTCCCCGTGCGAGAGGAGCGCCGTCGAGATCACGTCGCCCTGCGCCGTGCGGGTGGGCAGGCCGGTGGACGGCCCGACCCGCTGGACGTCGAAGATCACGCCGGGGATCTCGGCGTAGTAGCCGAGGCCGGCGAACTCGCTCATGAGCGAGACGCCCGGGCCGCTGGTGGCGGTCATGGCCCGCGCACCGGCCCAGCCCGCTCCGAGCACCATGCCCATGGCGGCCAGCTCGTCCTCGGCCTGCACCACCGCGTAGGTGGCCTTTCCGTCGGGCCCGTGGCGGTACTTGCGGAGGTAGCCGGCCAGCGTCTCGACGAGCGACGAGGAGGGCGTGATGGGGTACCAGGTGACGACCGTGACGCCGGCGAACATGGCCCCGAGCGCGCAGGCGGCGTTGCCGTCCACCACGATCTTGCCGCGGGTGGCGTCCATGCGGGCCACCCGGTGCGGGTGACGCCGCTCCAGCCCGGCCGCGGCATCGCACCCGGCCCGGGCCGCCGCCACGTTGAGGTCTCGGGCCTTCGCCTTCGTGCCGAAGACGCGGCCGATGGCGGCCTCGACCTCGGGCATCTCGATGTCGAGCAGGCGCGCCACCACGCCCACGTAGGCCATGTTGCGGAGCAGCTTGCGGAGCTTCGCGTCGGTGGTGATGGGCTCGACCACCTTGTCGAAGGCCACCGGGTAGAAGACGAGGTCGTTTCGCGCTCCCTCGAGCGCCAGCGGCGCGTCGAAGACCACCGCCGCTCCGGGGGGCAGCCCGGCCACGTCCTCCCGGGCCGTCTCCGGGTTCATGGCCACGAGGAGGTCCACCTCCTTCTTCCGGGCCACGTACCCTTCCCTCGATGCACGGATCGTGTACCAGGTGGGCAGGCCCGCGATGTTCGATGGGAAAAGATTCTTACCCGAGACCGGGATCCCCATCTGGAAGAGGGAGCGGAGGAGCACGGTGTTGGAGCTCTGCGAGCCGGACCCGTTCGCGGTCGCGACCTGGAGGGTGACGTCGTTGGTCATCGTGATCGGGTTGCTAATCCACGCTTCCCCGCGTCGCCACCGCGACGGTGCCGCTACCGCGGCGCCACGAAGAGCGTGTGCAGGCTCGCGCCGACCGTGCCGGCCGCGTCGAAGAGACGGGTCTCCACGAATCCCAGGCCGTCCCCCTCGACGGAGGTCGCCGCCGACATGCCCATCCATTCCCCCTCGGGCAGGCGCCGGAGCACGACGTTCAGGTCCACCGGCACGAAGGTGTGGGTCTCGAGGGGAAGCACCCAGCTCACGCCGTTGGCCGAGTCGACCATCGCGATCATCCGGCACAGCCCGGAGAAGGGCTCGCCCTCGACGAGGGGGATCCGGCACCGGGTCCACACCGTGGCCGGCCCCGGCTCGGCGAAGTGACCCTGCGTGAAGCGCCACTCCAGCGCCTCGCCGTAGGGGAACGTCGGCAGGCCGGGGAAGAAGGCCTGCGGCTGCGGCGGCGGGAGCGGGGGGGCCGGCGCCCGTGGACCCGCCTCGGG
>DAIEMM010000202.1 GCA_027349605.1 Anaeromyxobacteraceae bacterium | reverse complement strand
CGGCGCCGGCGGCCAGCCCGCTCTCGATCTCCTCGGCCGTGAGCGCGGTGCCCTCCAGGTACTTGCCGAGGAGCTCGTCGTTCGACTCGGCGGCCGCCTCGACGAGCGCGGTCCGGGCGGCGTCGGCCTCGGCCTTCATGTCGGCCGGGATCTCGGCGACGGCGTACTTGCCGAAGGTCCGGTCGTAGAGGTGGGCCTTCATGGTGAAGAGGTCGACGACCCCCTTGAACCCGCCTCCGGCGCCGGTGCCGATGGGAAGCTGCACGGGGATGGCCTTCACCTTCAGCGACGCCTCCACGTCGGCCAGCGAGCGGCGGAAGTCGGACTGGTCGTGGTCGATGCGCCCGAGCACGGCGATGGCTGGGCGGCCGGAGTCGGCCAGCACGTCGTAGATGCGCTCGGCCCGGTTGTGGGCGCCGTCCACCGCCGAGACCACCAGGACCGCGCCGTCGGAGACCTGGAGCGCCCACTCGGCCTCGTTGATGAAGGCCGCGAACCCCGGCGTGTCGAGCGCGTTGAAGACCCGGCCGCCCTCCTCGAAGGTCTCGGGGTGGATGGTCAGCGTGAAGTTGCGCTTCTTCTCCTCGGGATCGGCGTCGAGGCGCGAGGTCGACCCCTCGGGGCTGGCGTGCTTGGCATCGGCGGCGCGAAGGAACGCCTCCACGAGGGCCGTCTTCCCGGCGCCGTCGGCGCCGAGGATGGAGAAGGTGCGTGCGATGCGGGGGGCCATTTCGTCTCCGGGTTCGCCCGCGTGGGGTGCGGGGTTCGAGGGGACGGCGAGGGGCCGATCCATAGCATGGGTCGGCAGGGCTCTCGCCGGGTGCGTGTCAGCCCTTCAGCTCGGGGAACTCCTCCTGCCAGAACTCGAGCGGTCCGCGCTCGCCGCGGGCCCTCCGCTCCTTCTCGAGGGCGCGCAGCTGCACGCGCCGGATCTTGCCCGAGATGGTCTTGGGCAGGTCCGAGAACTCGATCCGGCGCACCCGCTTGTACGGTGCGAGCCGCCGCCGGATGAACTTGAAGACGTCGCCGGCCAGCTCCCGGGTGGGCGCGTGGCCCGGCTTGAGGATGAGGAAGGCCTTGGGCACGTCCCCCTTCACGGGGTCCGAGCTGGGCACCACCGCCGCCTCGGCGACCGCCCCGTGCTCGATGAGGGCGCTCTCCAGCTCGAACGGGCTGATGCGGTAGTCGGAGCTCTTGAAGACGTCGTCGGCCCGGCCCACGTAGGTGACGTACCCGTCGGCGTCCCGCACCGCGACGTCTCCGGTGTGGTAGTGGCCGTCGCGCATCACGAACTCGTTCAGGGTCGCGTCGTCCTGGTACCCGGCCATGAGCCCGGCCGGCCTCGCCGAGAGGTCGAGCGAGATCTCCCCCTCGTCGGCCGGCTTCCCTTCCGCGTCGAGGAGGGCGATCTTGTACCCGGGCATGGGGCGGCCCATGGACCCGGGCTTGATGAGCTGCCCGGGGGAGTTGCCGACCTGCGCCGTGGTCTCGGTCTGGCCGTAGCCGTCCCGGATGGTGGTGCCCCATCCCTGCCGGACCTTCTCGATCACCTCGGGGTTGAGCGGCTCCCCGGCGGAGAGCGCCTCGCGCACCCGGACCTTGTGGCGGGTCAGGTCCTCCAGGATGAGCATGCGCCACACCGTGGGCGGGGCGCACATCGTGGTGATCTCGTGGGTCTCCAGGACCTCGAGCGTCCGGCGCGGCACGAAGCGGGAGTAGTTGTGGACGAAGACCGTCGCCCCGGCGTTGAAGGGGGCGAAGAAGCTCGACCAGGCGTGCTTGGCCCATCCCGCCGAGCTGATGTTCATGTGGACGTCGCCCTCCCGGATCCCGATCCAGTACATGGTGGAGAGGTGGCCGACCGGGTAGCTGCGCTGGGTGTGCAGCACGAGCTTGGGCTTCGCGGTGGTGCCGCTCGTGAAGTAGAGCAGCACCGGGTCGTTGATGTGGGTCTCGCCGTGCGGGATGAAGTAGGACGATTCGTCGTAGGCGTCGTGGAAGGCGAGCCATCCGCGGACCTGCTCCCCGACCACGATGCGGGTGAAGTCCCCGGGGAGCCCGCGCATCTTCTCGGCGCCCTCCGGATCGGTGATCACGTGCCGGACCTCGCCCCGCGACAGGCGGTCCTGGATGTCCTCGGGCGTGAGCAGCGTGGTGGCCGGGATGAGCACCGCCCCGAGCTTCATGGAGGCCAGCATGATCTCCCAGAGGTGCGCCGAGTTGGGCAGCATCATGAGGATGCGGTGCCCCCGCTCCACCCCGTGGCGGCGCAGGTACACGGCCACCCGGTTCGAGCGCTCGGCCAGCTCGTGGTAGCTGAGGCGCACCTCGGCCCCGTACTCCTCGACGATGTGGAGCGCGGTGCGCCCGTTCCCGTCGGCGATCACGTCGAACCAGTCGAGCGCCCAGTTGAAGCGGTCGAGGGCGGGCCAGCGGAAGCCCTCGGTGGCCGCCTTCCAGTCCTCGCGGTTCTCGATGAGGAAGTCTCGGGCGCGCCGGAAATTCTCGGTGGGGTTCATGCAGGCCTCAGTGGAGAAGGCCGGGGAACGCCTCCCCGGCGCCGTCGATCATGAACTGCAAGGCGATGGCGGCGAGCAGCATGCCGGCCACGCGCTCGAGGATGTTCATCCCGGTGCGGGACAGCACGCGCTCGACGCGGGTCGCAGCGGAGAGGGTGAAGTAGGTGACGGCCGACACCAGCGCGACCGCGACCAGCACCGGGAGCCCGTTCCACCACTCCCTCGGCTGGACCCGCCCCATGAGCACGATGACCGTGGCGATGGACCCGGGCCCGGCGAGAAGCGGCATGGCGAGCGGCACGATGGCCACGTCGTCCTTCACCTGCCCGGCCTCCACCTCCGGCGCGGTGATGCGGGCCGGAGAGGGCGCCGTGCGGAGCATGTCGATGGCGATGAGCAGGAGGAGCAGGCAGCCGGCCAGCTTGAAGGCCGGGATGGAGATGCCCAGCAGGCGGAAGAGGAGCGCGCCCAGCAGGCCGAACGCGGTGAGGATGAGCCAGGCGCCGATGGCCGCGCGCCGGGCGGTCTCCAGCCGCTGCTCCTCCGACTGGTCCGACGTCATGGCCAGGAAGAAGGGAACGGCCGCGAACGGATCCACCACCACGAAGATGGCGGAGAGAGCGACGAGACTCTGGGTCAGGACCTCGCGGAGCATCGGTCTTCCGGATCCTGCCCCCCGTCAGCGGAACGTGGAGCGACGAATGGACCACACTTTCCGCAGCGCTTCCAGAACGATCCGCTTCGACATCTTCGACTGCCCCACCCGCCGGTCGACGAAGACGATGGGGATCTCCTTCACCCGGAAGCCGCGCCGGAGCGTCCGGTAGGTGAGCTCGATCTGGAAGGCGTAGCCGGAGCACTCCACGGTGGGGAGGTCGATCGACTCCAGGACCCGGCGGTGGAAGCACTTGAACCCGCCGGTGAGGTCGCGGACCGGGATGCCCAGGATGGTGCGGGCGTAGAGGCTGCCGCCCCGGGAGATGACCTTCCGGAGGATGCCCCAGTTCACCGTCCCCCCGCCCGGGATGTTGCGCGAACCCAGGACCAGGTCGGCCTCGCCCGACGCGGCCAGCATGCCCGGCAGGTACTTCGGGTCGTGGGAGAAGTCGGCGTCCATCTCCAGGACGAGCTCGTACCCCTGGCGGAGCGCCCGGTCGAAGCCGGCCAGGTAGGCCTTGCCCAGCCCCTCCTTGCCGGCCCGGTGCAGGACCTTCACCCGCGGTTCACGGGCGGCGATGGCGTCGGCGAGCTGCCCGGTCCCGTCCGGGGAGTTGTCGTCGATGACCAGGACGTCGACGTCCGGCGTCGCCCCCAGGATGGCCTCGACCATGGGGACGACGTTGTCCTTCTCGTTGTAGGTGGGCAGGCAGACCAGCGCGCGGTTGCCGGGGGCTTCGGTTCGGGTCTCGGTCATGGAAGGGCTCCGTCGATCTCCTCGGCCACGCGGCGGGCGGCGCCGGGCTCCCCCAGCGAGCGGCGCACCTCGGCCAGCCCGTCGAGCTGCGCCCGCCGGGCGCCCGGGTCGGCGAGGAGCCGCTCGATCTCCGCGGCCATGCGCTCCGGGCTGGCCTCCTGCTGCAGCAGCTCGGGGACCACGGTGCGGCCGGCGAGGATGTTCACGAGCGCGAAGTGGGACATGTGGACGAGCAGGCGGGCGATCCAGTAGGTGAACCAGGCCATCTTGTAGACCACCACCATGGGGCGGTTCATGAGGGCGGTCTCCAGCGTGGAGGTGCCGCTCTTCACCAGCGCCGCGTCGCTCGCCCCCACCGACTCGTCGGCGCGGCCCGCCACCAGCCGGACGTCGAGCCCGGGGTGGAGGGAGAGCGCGGGACGCAGGGCCTCCTCGCTCAGCGTCGGGGCCACCGGGACCACGAACTGCACGTCGGGGTGCAGGGTGCGGATGCGCTCGGCCGCCTCGAGCATGGGCGGGAAGATCCGGGCGATCTCGCTGCGGCGGCTCCCGGGCAGGAGCGCCACGACGATGCGGCCCTCGGGAAGCCCCAGCGCGAGCCGGTAGCTGGCCGCGTCGCCGGGCAGGGCACGCTCCGCGAAGGGGTGGCCGACGAAGCGGGCCGACACCCCGGTGCCCTCGTAGAACCGCTCCTCGAAGGGGAGGATGCAGAGCATCCGGTCGACCACCTTCGCGATCTTGCGGGCCCGGCCGCGGCGCCAGGCCCAGATCATGGGGCTGACGTAGTAGATGACCTTCACGCCCAGTCGCTTGAGGTGCCTGGCGAGGCGGAGGTTGAAGTCCGGGCTGTCGACCAGGAGGGCCACCCGCGGGCGCCGCGCCTCGGCGGCCCGCCGCAGCCCGCGCAGGACCTCCAGGATGCGGGGGATCCTGGGCACCACCTCGGCGAAGCCCATCACGTTCAGGTCCTCGGCGGGGTAGAGCGCCTCGAGCCCGGCCGCGCGCAGGCGAGGCCCTCCCACGCCGAAGGCGCGCACGTCGGGGCGCATCCTCCGCAGCTCCTCGAGGGCTCGCGCGGCATGGAGGTCCGCGCTCGCCTCGGCGGCGACGATCAGGATCTCGTCAGGCAAGACGGGGGGTTATAGCACCGACCGCAGCGGGGAGGGCCCGGTCCAGGCGCAGCCGGGTACCCGAGCCCTTCGCTTGACCTGTCCATCCGTTCAGTCCAGGATCCCCCGAATGAAGCCCCGGCCCGTCTCCAACCCGCCCAACCCCTGGGACGCCACCACGGTCGACTGGCTGGGGGCGCCCCCTCCCGCGCTGCCTCGCGTCTACGCCGACGCCACCCGCGAGATCCTCTCGCGCAACGACAGCCCCGACATCCCGTTCACCTACAGTGTCAACCCATACCGGGGGTGAGCCCACGCCTGCGCCTACTGCTACGCCCGCCCCACCCACGAGTACCTGGGCTTCGGCGCCGGGACCGACTTCGACACCCGCATCGTGGCCAAGCTCCGGGCGCCGGAACTGCTCCGTCGCGCCTTCGAGCGGCCGTCCTGGGCCGGCGAGGCCATCGCCTTCTCGGGCAACACCGACGCCTGGCAGCCGCTCGAGGCCTCGCTGCGCCTCACCCGCGGCTGCCTCGAGGTCTGCGCCGAGTACCGGAACCAGGTGAGGGTCACCACCAAGGCCCCCCTCGTGGAGCGCGACGTCGACCTCCTCTCGGCGCTCGCGCGCCTCGGCGCGGCCTCGGCGAGCATCACCCTCCCCTTCCTCGACGCCGCCCGCGCCCGCGCGCTCGAGCCCGGGGCGGCCTCACCGGCCCGCCGTCTCGAGACCATCCGGAGGCTCGCCGCCGCCGGGATTCCCGTGGGCGTCAGCGTCGCCCCGGTCATCCCGGGGCTGAACGACGAGGAGATCCCCCGCGTGCTCGCGGCGGCGCGCGAGGCCGGGGCCACGCGGGCCCACTGGCTCCTGCTCCGCCTTCCCGGTCCGGTGAAGGAGGTCTTCGAGGAGCGGCTGCGGGCGGGGATTCCCGAGCGCGCCGAGCGTGTGCTCCACCGCATCCGGGAAACCCGCGACGGGAAGCTCTACGACGCCCGGTTCGGCGTGAGGGGCAGCGGCGAGGGGGAGTATGCCCGCTCCATCGCCTCGCTCTTCGACGCGGCGGCGTCCCGGCTCGGCTTCGAGTCCGGGGCGCGGTCCGGGCCGACCCCGTTCCGCCGACCGAGGTCACAGCTCGCGCTCTTCGCCTGACCCGGTGTTAAGGAAGGGACCGATGACCGAGCCATCCATTCCCGCGCCCCCGGCGAAGCCGCCGATCCCCCCGCAGCCACGCGACCCGGTCTGCGGCATGACCGTCGACGTCG
>DAIEMM010000193.1 GCA_027349605.1 Anaeromyxobacteraceae bacterium | reverse complement strand
AGCTGCTCGACGACGCGGTGAAGCGAGGACTCGATCACGTGGAGGGAGACGAACCGATGCCGAGGGTGACCAAGGGATCAGGACGAGTGCAGGGCTGCGGGAAGTGCGGAGGCGAGGTGCACAACGCTCGTAGCTGCCAGGCGAAGAGGCCGGCCGGCTCCGGCGCCGAGACGCCGACTCCGCGGACGCAGGACCGGATGGCGAAGGCGCGGCGGCCGGCGGAGCCGAAGGTGACGTCCCTGCGGCCGCGGCGAGCACGGGCGAGTGGGAACCTCCGGGCGATGTCGGTGGACGACCTGGTCGAGCTAGGCGCCCAGGTGAAGGCGGAGCTGCAGCGGCGGCAGGAGGACCTCGCCGAACAGCTCGAGGCGGTGAAGCGCGCGGTGGGCGGGGCGGTGTAGGTCACCAGGCGATGGCCACGGCGGCGATGACCACGATGGCGGCCACCACGCCGGCGTCGCGTGCGACGTGCGGCGGGGAGAAGTGGCGGAAGAGGCTCCACGTCGCTCCGCCGGCAGCCAGAGACGCGAGTGACCAGACGACGAACCAGGCCTTCGGGATCACGGGGCAGAGGCTAGCACGGGGACGGGGGTGAGGGATGCTTCGGTTCAACCTGGTGGAGGTGGTCGAGCGGCGGAGGCTTGCCGAGCACGAGCGGTACATCCTGGAGACGCCGGCGAAGGAGTTCGGAGCAGCCGGCCGACTCACGCCGAAGGCTCGCGCCATGCTCCTGACCAGGGTGAAGGTGTACGGGTGGCCGGTGCGCAGGGCGGCGGCGGCTGCCGGCATCTGCGTCCAGTCGGCCTACAAGCTGCTGGCGCGTCGGTTGTAGTCGCAATCCGTTCCCCTGCCGCGCAGTTGGTGGCAACCACCATCGCGTGGGCGGTACGGGCGGCGGCGTTGACCAGGACGGCAGCCGGGCGGGGGCTCCCCCCAGGCCTCGCTCGGCTGCCCCTGGTGTCTCGGGACCGGGGGGTGGGGGGAGAATCGCTCGGCGGACCCGCCGGCCCGCCAAGAAGCGGCCAAACGGGATCGCCATCGCCGCCCGCCTGGCGCAGCCGGAACTTCGCGAGCGCCTGCAACTCACCGAGGCCGAGGCCCGCTTCCTGGACCGATGCACCTCGGGGAGGGCTCCACGCAACGCGCAGTCCGGCATCGCCGCGCTGAAGCTCCGGCTCGACTTCGCCTACGAGAAGCCGAAGCAGGCCGTCGAGCTGTCGGGGAGGCTGACCCTCGAGCAGCTCGTCGCCGGGTCGCTGCCGGCCTCCGGGGTGAAGTGACACCGGCGCAGGAGAGGATCGCGCGGTGGCGGGACGATCCCGTCGCGTTCGTGCGCGAGTGCCTGGGCGCCGAGCCGGACGCCTGGCAGGTCGACGTGCTGAACGCCTTCAGGGAGCACCAGCGCATCGCGCTGAAGGCCTGCAAGGGCCCAGGGAAGTCCACGGTGCTCGCATGGATCGCCTGGAACTTCCTGCTCACGCGGCCGCACCCGAAGGTCGTCGCGACGAGCATCACCGGGGACAACCTCCGGGACGGTCTCTGGACCGAGCTCGCGAAGTGGCAGGGGCGCTCCCCGATCCTGCGCGAGCTCTTCGACTGGACCACGACGCGGATCCAGGCGAAGGACCACCCGGAGACCTGGTTCGCGAGCGCCCGCCAGTGGTCCAAGAGCGCGGACCCATCGAGCCAGGCCGACACCCTCGCCGGCATCCACGCGGACCGGGTGCTCTTCCTCATCGACGAGGCGGGTGGCGTACCCGACGCGGTCGCCGCGGCCGCGGAGGCTGGTCTTGCCACCGGCCTCGAGACGAAGCTCGTGATCGCCGGGAACCCGACGCTGCTCTCCGGGCCGCTCTACCGTGCCTCCACGCGGGAACGCTCGCTCTGGTACGTGAAGGAGATCACGGGCGACCCGGACGCGCCCGACCGGGCGCCGCGGATCTCCATCCAGTGGGCCCGCGAGCAGATCGAGAAGTGGGGCCGGGACAACCCCTGGGTGCTGGTCAACGTCTTCGGGGAGTTCCCGCCATCGCAGGCGAACAGCCTGATGGCGGTGGACGTCGTGACCGCGGCGATGCGGCGGCAACTCGCCGTCGCCGAGTACGGGCACGACGCTCGGATCCTCGGCGTGGACGTCGCGCGCTACGGAGACGACCGCTCCGTCGTGGCGTTCCGCCAGGGGAGGCGCGCCTGGCCGTTCCGGGTGTGGCGCGACATCGACCTCATGACGCTGGCGAGCCAGGTCTCGCGCTGCATCGAGGAACTCCACCCCGACGCGGTGTTCGTGGACCAGACGGGCATCGGTGCCGGCGTCGTGGACAGGCTCCGGCAGATGGGCCGTCGCGTCATGGGCATCGACTTCGGTGGGAAGGCCACCTCCGAGCGCTTCGTGAACAGGCGGGCGGAGATGTGGTGGTCGCTGTCCGAGTGGGTGGGTGGCGCGCAGCTGCCCGACGTCTCCGAGCTCGTCTCCGAGCTCACCGCGCCGACCTACTCCTACGGGAACGCCGCCGGCCGCCTCCAGCTCGAGAGCAAAGAGGACATGAAGAAGCGCGGCCTGCCGTCTCCAGACCTGGCCGACGCGCTGGCCCTGACCTTCGCCGACCCGGTCGCGCCTCCCGGGCTGCGCCGAGTGAACACGGAAGCGATCCGCGCCTTCGGGAGCACGAGATGACCGAGCCCGCTGCCACGCCGGACGCCATCACCAGCGACCAGGCGACAGAGATGGTCGGGAAGCACCTCCTCGCCCTCCTCGAGCAGATCATGGAGGCGCACAAGGCCGTCCTCGACGACCCCGCGAAGTCCGAGATCCAGAAGGAGAACGCGCGGCTGGTCATCGCCGCCGCGCAGGGCATCGGCCGGCCCCTCTTCCACGTCGTCAAGATCGCAGGCCGGCCCCGCATCCTGCGTCAGGAACGCTCCATCCGTCTCGTGAGGTAGCCCATGGCCTACGACGTCTTGAAGCTGAAGCGGTGGTGGCAGTCCCAGGTCTCCGACCGCGCCGTCGAGGAGCAGGTCTGGGACGACATCGAGAAGTTCATCATGCCGCTCACCGGGCGCGTGGCCGAAGCGCTCTACGGCGCCACGACCCAGGCGAAGACGGACGTCCGGCTCTGGGACCTCACGGCCCCGCTGGCGTTGCACCACCTGGCGAGCGCCCTGCACTCCGACATCACGAACCCGTCCTCGATGTGGCTGGACACGGAGTGGATGGACGCGGAGCTCGAGAAGGACCACGACGCGGTGGTCTACCGGGAAGAGGTCGCGAAGCTCGTGTGGTCGGAGCTCCAGGCCTCCGACTTCAACATGGAGATCTCGAGCGGCTACCAGGGATGGGCAGGCATCGGGAACATGTGCCTCGTCTGCGAGCCGACGAGCACCGACCCGGCGCAGTGGAAGGGCCTCGACTTCACGGGCGTGGACGTCCGCCAGGTCCAGTGGCAGGAGGACTCGCGGGGCGGCGTGTGGCGGTGGGCGCGCCTGTACCGGTGGACCGCGGTGCAGATCGTGGACTACTGCGAGAGGGAGAAGAACGAGGACGGCACGCCGAAGTACCCGGCACCGCAGAAGTACCAGGACCTCGCGAAGAAGGAGGAGAACTCCACCCAGAAGTACGACGTCATCTTCTGCATCTTCCGGCGAGAGGACGAGAAGTCCGAGGTCCAGGGCCTGGCGGCGCCGGATCGTCGTCCCTGGGGCTACCGCTACTTCACCCTCGAGGACGCGGAGGGCCTCGGGGAAGAGGGCGGCTACTACAAGATGCCCGTCGTGATGGCCCGGTACGCGCGCCGGCCCGGGAGCCAGTGGGGCTACGGGATCGGGCACCTCGCGCTGCGGCACGTGAAGGGGCTGAACTACTTCAAGGAGCTCCAGCTCAACGCCGGCGAGAAGGCGGTGGACCCGGCGCACGGCATGAGCGAGCGGGTCGGAGGGCAGATCGACCTGCGGCCCGGCAAGGGCAACGTGATGCCGTCGAAGGACGACTGGTGGCCGCTGGAGAGCGCCAGCCACTTCGACGTGAGCGTGGAGATCCTCCGCGACGAGCGGATCGAGATCCGGCGCGCGTTCCACGAAGACGACCTCATGCTGAAGGAGTCGCCGCAGATGACGGCGACGGAGGTCCAGGCGCGCAAGGACCAGATGAACCGCGCCCTCGGGTCGCCCGTGGGCCGCCTGACGACCGACGCCCTCGCCCCCATCGTGGAGATGGTCATCGACCACCTCGGGAGGGCGGGCCGGCTGCCGCCGGACGTTCCGCCCATCGTGAGGCAGAAGAAGTCGGAGCTGAAGCTGCGCTTCCGGGGGCCCATCGCTCGCGCGCAGATGATGGACGAGGTGGTCGCCATCGAGCGGGAGGCCGCGTTCATCTCGAACCTCCTGAAGCTCGGCTTCACCGATGCCCGGCACTACTTCAACCTCGAGCACGCCATCCAGGAGCACGCCAAGCGCCTGGGCGTGCCGATGTCGGTCCTGACCGCCCCCTCCGAGGCCAAGAAGGCCATCGAGGACGAGCGCAGGGCGATGGCCGCTGCGCAGGCCGCGGAGACGGCCAAGCGCGCCGGCCAGGCGATGGCGTCCATGACCGCGGCCGCGGGCCAGGCGAGCGCCGTTCCAGGGCTCTCCGGGCCCGGGGCGCCCGGCATCGACGTGCAGCCGGCACTCGCTCCGTCGGGTGGGGTGCCCGCGTGACGCCGGAGGAACTCACCGCCGAGCGGAAGCAGGTGGTCTCGTTCCTGGCCCAGGCCGGTGGCGAGACGCTGCTCCGTCACCTGCGGCGCCGGTGGCGGGACGGCGGGCCGGGCGAGACCGGCGACCAGATGCTGAACAGGCTCGGGCGACTCGACGCCCTGGCCGACCTCGAACGCCTCCGGGATGAGGCGAAAGGAGCCTGAACCGTGGCCGACCCCCAGGACTGGAAGAGCGGACTCCCCGACGACCTGAAGACGGCGCCGGCGCTGCAGGACGTGAAGGACATCCCCGGACTCGCGAAGGCGTTCGTCGAGACCAAGGCCTTCGTCGGCTCGTCGATCCGGCCGCCCGGCCCCGACGCCTCGCCGGAGGCACGCCTCGACTTCATCAACCGCCTCCGCGAGAAGGTGCCCGAGCTGCTGCTCCTGCCAGAGGGCGACGACGAGGCGGCCAAGGTGGCCCGGGAGACCGCCTGGGCGAAGCTCGGCCGGCCCAAGGAGGCGAAGGGCTACACGCTTCCGACCGACGTGACTCTCGCCGATCCCCACCTCGAGGCATTGCGGAAGGAGGCG
>DAIEMM010000179.1 GCA_027349605.1 Anaeromyxobacteraceae bacterium | reverse complement strand
CGACGTGCCCTGCGGGCAGCTCGTCGCGGCGCGACCCCCGCCGGCTGGACTCCTCGGGGGCCGAAGGCGACGCGGGCGGCGCACGCCGGCCCCGCGAGGGAAGCAGGCTGCGTCGCCTCGCTCGGGGGTGAGGGGCGATCGAAGGCGATCCTCCAGCCTGCGACCGCCCGTGCGCCGTCACTTCCCGCGCGAGAACTCCTCCATGAACCCGGCGAGCGCGTCCACCCACTCGAACGGCACGGCGTTGTAGGTGGAGACCCGGATGCCGCCCACGGAGCGGTGCCCCTTCAGGCCGACCATGCCGCGCTTCTTCGCCTCCGCGACGAACTGCTCCTCGAGCGGTTCGGAGGGGAGCCGGAACACCACGTTCATCACCGACCGGCTCTCCCGCTCGACGGGCGAGCGGTAGAAGGCTGGGTTCGCGTCGATCGCCCCGTAGAGGCGGGCTGCCTTCTTGCGGTTCAGGGCCTCCATGGCCGGGAGGCCACCGAGCCCCTTCAGCCAGGCGAGCACGTTCCGGACCATGTACACGCCGAACGTGGGCGGCGTGTTGTAGAGCGACTTGTTCTCGGCATGGGTCCGGAACTGGAAGATCTTGGGGATGTCCTTCCGCCCCTTCTCGACCAGCTCCTTCGAGACGATGGCCACGACGATGCCCGAGGGCCCGATGTTCTTCTGCGCGCCCGCGTAGACGATGCCGAAGCGCGACACGTCGAATGGCCGCCAGAGGAAGTCGCTCGACATGTCCCCGACGAGGGGCACGGCGCCGGTGTCCGGGAAGGCGCGCGAGGCCTCCACGTTGAACTCCGCGCCGTGGATGGTCTCGTTGGAGGTGAGGTGCAGGTAGGAGGCGGCCGGATCGAACTTCACCTCGGCCGGCGCCGGGACCCGGACGTAGCTCTTCTCCTTGCCATCCCCGGTTCCGGTGGTCTGGGTGGCGACGGAGGCGCCGAGCATGGCCGAGACCACCTTGGCCTCGCCGACGGCCTTCTCGCCCCACGCGCCCGTCACCAGGTACTGGGCCGCCTTGCCCTTCTCCATGAGGTTCAGCGGGATCTGGGCGAAGAGGGTGGAGGCCCCGCCCTGGAGGAAGAGGATCTCGTGGGTCCCCGGGACCGCGAGCAGTTCGCGGAGCAGGGACAGCGCCTCATCGTGAACCGCCTCGTACTCCTTGCCGCGGTGGCTGTGCTCCATGACCGACATGCCGCTGCCGGCCAGGTCGAGGAGCTCCTCGCGGGCCCGCTCGAGTGCGGGGAGCGGCAGGGCTGCGGGACCGGCGTTGAAGTTCATCTTGCGGGCCATGGCGTGCCTCCGGGCGTCGGTGAGGGGGAACGGGAAGGCGGGGACTCAGCGGGGGGGCTGGGCCGGCACGCCGGGGGGGGAGCCGCGCTGCCGCATCTCGGCGATGGCCGCCCCGGCCTGGCCGGCGTAGCGGCCGGTCTTGTCGTTGGCGATGACCTTGAGCCAGGCTTCCTCGGCGCGCTTCGGGTCCTTCAGGTCGTAGGCGTAGACGACCCCGGCGTTCATGAGGCTCTGCATGTGCATGGGCGCGATCTGGTTCGCCTTGAGGAAGTTGGCGAGTGCCTTGTCGTACTGCCCGAGGTCCCGGTACATGACGCCCTGGTAGGTGAGGACGTCGGGGTTCTTCGGATCGAGCTCCAGGGCCTTGGCGTAGGCGTCGACGGCGGCCTGGAGCTGGCGGCTGTCGAAGTAGTCGTTGCCCAGCGAGATCCAGGCCTGGACGTCCTTCGGATTCTGCGCGACGAGCTGCTTGGCGATGGCGATCCGCTGCTCCACGCCGGCGCCGCCTCCCGGCACGTTGGGAGCGCCGACCATCCCGCCAGGGGGCATCCCCCCTCCGGGCGGCATGGAGGGCGGAGGCATCGCTCCGGGAGGCATGCCGGCCGGAGGCGGCATGGTGGGGACCCCGCCCGCGGGAGGGGCGATGGGAGCGGCGGTCACCGGCTCGTTCTTCTTGCATCCGAGGATGGCGAGGGCGGCGGCGAGGGCGACGAGAGTGCGGTTCAAGGCGGTGTTTCCTCCTGGGTTCCGGGCGGTACTGGCCGGGAGCACGCGGCGCAGTCTAGCCCGATGGCCGCCGGATTCAAGGTCGGCCGGGGTGCATGGCCGGCCTGGGCGCGATCAGAAACGGGCCAGCAGCACCGTGGGCTCGAGGGCGTGGAGCGACATGCAACTGCTCGCGAACCTGAAGGAGATCCCGGAGACAGGAGGGGACGAGAAGCACACCTTGCCCGTCGGGGTGGAGGACGGCACCGTGAAGGTCGCCGTTCCCGCGACGTCGGTGCTGCGCGTCTCGATCACGCCCACGGGGGAGGGGGGCGACGTGCCCTCGTCGATGCCGGACGACTCGACCACCGTGGCTCCCGGCACGGGACCTCCGGGCTGCAGGACGGTCACGGTCACCTGCCGTGGGTCCGTGCCGATGCTCACGGCCGTCGCCGTGCTGCCCCCGGCATTGGTGGCGACCACGGTGTAGCTGGCGCGCGCCGCGGCAGCCCTGGGCGTACCGGTGATGACGCCGGTCCGGGTGTCGAGGGCAAGATCCGGAGGAAGCGCGGGCAGCACCGCATAGAACTCCGGGGCGTCCCCATCGGCCGACGGCGTGTTCGGGGCGATGGGGAGCCCGACCGGGTAGGTGGCCGGGTTCTCGGAGTAGGTGAGATTCGCCGGGGGAACGGTGGGGGCCAGGTTCCCGCCGCAGGAGGCGAGCGCGAGGCCGGTCGCCGACACGGCGGCTGCAATGAGACGACGGGGCATCACGATTCTCCGCAGCCCCCACTCTACGGCCAGGGCCGACGGAGCAAAAAATTCCGCCCAGGCGTGGTACGCCACGACACCATCCGGGTCGGGCCCCTACAGGGATGGTCGCCGGGGCATCCGCACGCGGTGAACTGGAGGCTCGACCCACGCACCCGGAGATCCCGCATGCTCTGCCACGTCTGGAAGCCCATTCTCGCAATCGTCGGGGTGGTCGCGCTCGTCCGCGGTTCCGCTGAGGCCTGCACGGCGGTCGACCTCGTCGCCGCCGACGGGTCGGTCATCGCCGGCCGGACCATGGAGTGGGCGTTCGACATGAAGTGGAAGATCGTGAGCATCCCGAAGGGATCGCCGCTGGTGCTCGACGCGCCCCCGGGGATGGGGCTCCCCGCAACGACCGTCGCGACCCGGTACGCCGTCGTCGGCGTCGCGTCCGCCCTCATCCCGGGAACGGCCCTGCTCGACGGCCAGAACGCCGCGGGGCTGGGCCTCAGCGCCAACTTCATGCCCGGATTCACCGAGTACCAGAAGGTGACCGCGAAGGACCGAGGCTACGTCTCGATCCTGAACTTCGCGACCTGGGCGCTCGGGAACCACGCCAGCGTCGCCGAGCTCCGCGCCGCGCTGCCCGGCATCAAGGTCTGGACCGATCCGTCCCTTCCGACCGGCCCGACGCCGCCCTGGTTGCACTTCGTCTTCGTGGACCGCAAGGGCGACGGCATGATCGTCGAGTACGTGAAGGGGGAGCTGCAGATCCACGACAACCTGGCCCACACCCTCACCAACGCGCCGCCGTACGAGTGGCACCTCCTCCACATGCGCAACTTCCTCAACCTCACCACCATGGGGACGGCGAGCGTCCAGGTCGGCCCGCTGCGGGTGACCGAGCTCGGCCAGGGTGGGGGGACCATCGGGCTCCCCGGCGACTCCACGCCGCCAGCCCGCTTCGTCCGCGCGGCGTTCCAGCGCCAGCACGTGCCGACCCCGGCCGACGCCGAGCAGGCCGTCCAGGCGGTCGGCCACATCCTCAACACCGTCGACATCCCGGTGGGCATCGCCCAGAGCCAGGAGGGCAAGAAGGTCTTGTCCGACTACACCCAGTTCGTGGTGATCAAGGACCTCACGCACCACACCATGCGGATCGCCGACTACGCGCACCGGCTCACCTTCGTGACCCTGGACCTCGCCGACATCTTCGCGCAGGAGAGACCTGCGTCGATCGCGATCGCGGACCTGCCGTATCCCAAGCCAGCCGACGTCCTGCGGACGCTGGCCAGGTAGGGTACGCAGGGCAGTACCACCGGGGCGAGACCGCTTCGACGTGGACGGGGATTTGGAGTGGTGAGGCGCCCGGGAATCGAAACTGCCGAAGCGCAACAAGCCAACCTGCCGACGGGGCACGCCTTTCGTCAGGAAAGCAAAGCGGGACGGTGGTTTCGAGAGGATGGGGGAGTTCCCGGGAGTCCGCGCCCGTCGACCGGAATCCGCCTCCGGCTTGGAGACATTTTGGAGACGGCCGCACGGGCCCGGGCCAAGGCGCCTCACGCCTCCTGCACTGGGGATGCCGCGTCAGCCGCCAGCGGGTGACGGTCGCCATCATGGCCCTCGAGACTCGATGTAGCGTCCGTCAAGTCTCCTCGCGATGGCGCAGCGAGTCGTGGGATCGTGCTTGACTTACCGTGACACTCCCTGAAGTGTGGTCGGCAAGAGACTGACGGTCACATCCGGCGACCTCACTCGCCTTGTATCCAGAGGCCCTCGACCCGGCGAGCCGGGGTCGTGCGAGCGCCTCTCCTGGATCGCTTCGGAAGGGGACGGAATGGCGAAGAGAGGTCACGCCCGGCGTCGGGCGGCTGTCGTGGTTGTCGTCGGGCTGGGAATGGTGCTGGGCACGGGGATTGCGCTGGCCGGCGGGGGCCAGGTCGTGCCCATGATCTCGGGCAACTGCGGGCCGATGCCGCCGCTGACGTGCGTGACCCGATGGACCTGCGATGCCTCTGGCGAATGGGTGCCGACCTACCGGGCTGCCGGGTATGCATGCAGCGACGGCGTCGCATGTACCCACAGCGACCGATGCGACGGCGCGGGGACGTGCTCCGGGACCGGAATCACGTGCACCGGCGACCAGTGCAACACGAGTGCGTGCAACGGGACTTCGACCTGCACGGTCACCCCGAAGGCAAACGGGACGACGTGTAGTGACGGGAGCGCCTGCACCCAGACCGACACCTGCCAGGCTGGGGTCTGCAATGGCGCGAACCCGGTCGTCTGTTCGGCATCCGACCAGTGCCACACGGAAGGGATCTGCAACACTTCGACCGGGGTGTGCTCGAACCCGGCGAAGGCGAACGGGACGACCTGCAGCGACGGCAGCGCCTGCACGCAGACCGACACGTGCCAGTCCGGGACCTGCACGGGCTCGAACCCGGTGGTCTGCACGGCATCCGACCAGTGCCACACGGAAGGGAT
>DAIEMM010000165.1 GCA_027349605.1 Anaeromyxobacteraceae bacterium | reverse complement strand
CCGCAAGCTCGGCGTGAACGTCGGGGAGCTGCTCATCTCCCAGCCCGACACCGGCGAGCAGGCGCTGGAGATCGCCGAGCAGCTGGTGCGCAGCGGGGCCTGCGACATCCTGGTGGTGGACAGCGTGGCGGCGCTCGTCCCCAAGGCCGAGATCGAGGGCGACATGGGCGACCCGCAGATGGGGCTGCAGGCGCGGCTCATGAGCCAGGCCATGCGCAAGCTCACCTCGGTGGTCTCCCGCAACCTCTCCACGGTGGTCTTCATCAACCAGATCCGCATGAAGATCGGGGTGGTCTTCGGCAACCCCGAGACCACCACCGGCGGCCAGGCGCTCAAGTTCTACTCGTCGGTGCGCCTCGACATCCGGCGCATCGGCCAGCTCAAGGAGGGCGAGCAGGTGGTGGGCAGCCGCACCCGGGTGAAGGTGGTGAAGAACAAGGTCGCGCCGCCCTTTCGCGAGGCCGAGTTCGACGTGCGCTACGGGGTGGGGGTGGACCGGCTGGCCGAGGCCCTCGACCTCGGCGTGGAGCGGGGCATCGTCGAGAAGTCGGGTGCCTACTTCTCGCTCGACGGCGAGCGCATCGGGCAGGGGAGGGAGCGGGCCGGCGAGTGGCTGCGGGATCACCCCGCCGCGCTCGAGTCGCTCGTGGCGCGCATCACCGCGGCCCACGCCGCACCGCTCCCGGTGGCCGCGGCGTCGTAGCGAGGCGGTCCGGAATCACTCCGCGCCGAGCGGCCAGTCCTTCCCGCCGAGCGGGAGGCGGAAGCCGCCCGGCGTGGACGGGTCCTCCAGGAGGCGCATCCCGAGCGCGACCTGCGCCGACCGGGAGAAGCGGGCCACGTGCCCGGACGCCAGGGTGGCGCGGAGCAACCCGTCCCGCCCCACCCGCAGGGTCTCCGGGAGGAGCGGTTCGCGGGCGCCGCCGGCCAGCACGAGCGTCGCCCCGTCCCCGTCCTCCGGGACCGCCACCACCACGTAGGGCGTCCCGGCCACCGCCACCGGGGCGGTCTCCCTTCCGATCCGGACCTGCCAGCAGCCGTCCGGTCCCGGGGAGAGGCCGCGCCAGAGCACCTCCAGCGTCCGCTCGTGGGTGACCGGCTCCCCGTGCACGAGGAACCGGCCCTCGTCGTCGATGGAGAGCCCGGGCGGGGTCACCCCGGAAGCATAGCGTCGTTGCAGGCCGGCGCGCGGCGGGATAGGTGGAGGCCCGTGGAGACCACCGAGCCCGTCGTTCGCATCCGCAGCCCGAGCCCCGAGGACGAGGCGCGCTGCCGCGCGCTCCTCGAGAAGGCCGGGCTCGCCCCCGAGTCGCAGCTCACCTGGCTCGCCGTCCGCGACGCCGACCCCGACCGGGTGAACGACCTGCTCGTCGAGGGGGGCGCGGTGGGGAGGGTGGCGGCCCGGGAGCAGATCGGAAAGCTCGTCGGCTTCGTCATCGACCACGGCCCCGGGCTCGATTCTCGCGCCGGCAGCCTGCGCGCCACGGTGGCGCGGGTCCTCGGCACGGCCGGGCTCGGCGCCCGCTGGTCGCCCCTGCCCGAGGAGGAGATGGGCGCCGCCGGGGCGGCGCTGCACGAATACCTCATGGAGACCCGCGGCGGGTTCGTCTCCTGGGAGCGCTTCACCGGCCTCTTCTGCCGGCGAACCGGTGCGGCCTAGCTGCTAGCCGCGGGTGGCGCGGCGCAGCAGGTCGAGCGCCTCGTAGGCGGTGGTCTTGCGGACCCGGTCCCGGTCGCCCCGCCAGACCCGGTGCACCACCTCGGTTCCCGAGGGCCCGGCGAGGGCGACGTAGACCGTCCCCACCGGCTTCTCCGGGGTGCCGCCGGACGGCCCCGCGATGCCGGTGATGCCGATGCCCCAGGTGGCTCCGCCGGCCCTGCGGATCCACTCGGCGAGGGCCCGGGCCACCGGCTCCGAGACCGCGCCGTGGGCCGCGAGGAGCCCGGCCGCCACCCCCACCACCCCGGACTTGACCTCGTCCGCGTAGGCCACGACGCCCAGGTCGAAGACCTTCGACGCGCCCGGCACGCGGGTGAGCAGCTCGGCGACGAGGCCGCCGGTGCAGCTCTCGGCGAGGGCGACCCGCTCGCCGCGGCGGGTGAGCTGTTCCACCACGAGGGGGGCGAGCTCGTCCTTGCCCTCGGCGAAGATGGCGTCGCCGAAGATGCCCCGGACCTGGGCGAGGATGCGGTCGGCGTGGAGTTCGGCGGACGGTGCCGCGGACCCGCCCGTTGCGCCGGCCGAAGCCGGCGCTGCCGCCCACTTCACGTGGATCTCCGGCCAGTGGGCCCGGTAGCCGAAGCGGACGCCGCGATTGGCGGGGTCGTCCATGATCGGGCGCATGGCCTGGTCGGCGTGCGACTCGGGCACGGCGAAGAGCTTCACCAGCCGGAAGGCGGGGGTGGCCCCCACGCGAGCGGCGACGCGGGGGAGGACGAACTCCTCCGAGAGCCCCCGGTACTCCACCGGCACGCCGGGCAGGGCCACGAGCTCGCCCCGCCCCAGCCGCACCAGTAAGCCCGGCGCCGTCCCGAAGCGGTTGGGGATCACGGTGGCGCCGCGCGGGAAGCGCGCCTGCTTGGCGTTGTTCGGCGTCATCTCCCGCCCGAGCTTCCGGAAGCGCTCCCGGATGGCCTCGAGCGAGGGCTCGTGCAGCTCGAGCGGGACCCCCATGGCGGCCGCCACCACCTCGGCGGTGAGATCGTCCTCGGTGGGGCCCAGGCCGCCGCTCATCACCACCAGGTCGGAGCGGGAGGTGGTCTCGCGCAGCGCTGCGGCGAGGTCCTCCCGGTCGTCGGCCACCAGCGTCTTGCGACGCGCCATGACGCCCAGGTCCCAGAGCCGGTCCATGAGCCAGACCGAGTTGGTGTCGACGATCTGTCCGGTGAGGAGCTCGTCGCCGGTGGCCAGGATCTCGACGTGCAGCGGGGACGGGGCGGGGTCGGTCACGGCGTGAGCTCCATGCACCACCAGTGGACGTCACCGGTGCAGCCGAGGAGGAGGGTGAGCCCGAGCTGGAGGAAGGCCAGCGCGAAGCCGGCGTAGGCCCCGGCCGCCACGTCGTCGAGCACCACGCCGAGCCCGGTCTTCACCCGGTCGAGCGCCGAGGCCGGCCAGGGCTTCATGACGTCGAAGAGCCGGAAGAGGACGAAGCCCGCGATGGCCGTCCCCCAGGACCAGGGGAAGAAGGCCATGGCGACGAGGTAGCCCACCACCTCGTCGATGACGATGGGGGAGGCGTCGGCGACCTTCCAGTACCTGCCGGCCCGGGTGGCGGCCGGGACGGCAACGAGGAAGAGGGCCGCCGTGGCCGCCAGGTAGGCCCAGAGCGGCAGCTGCCGCAGCGCCCAGAAGAGCGGGAGGGCGCCCAGGGTCCCCACCGTGCCGGGAGCGACCGGCGACCAACCGCACGGCCCCCAGGCTGCGAGGATCACCCAGGGCGTCGGGGGCCCGTCGGGACGGCCCTTCTTCACTAGATGTACTCGTCTCCCTCGTCCTTGGCCTCGAGGTCGTCGTCGTCCGGCTCCAGGGCCTCGTCCGACTCGATCTCGCGCTGCACCGAGGCGGGCAGCGCCGACTTCTCCACGCTGTGCCGGAAGAAGATCGACTCGACGAGCCCCATGAGGATGTAGGC